>NZ_CEZOWA010000003.1:0-112998 GCF_983056325.1 Candidatus Marivariicella sp.
GAGGAAATGGAGGTCAAAACCCTATGAAAAAGGCGCATTTAAAAATTCATGGATGCCGCCTCACCCAACTTTTTATTGTAAGAAAAAAATTTTTGATCATTATGGGAACTTCAACGATTCATTCAAAATTGCAGGAGATTTTGAACTAATGTTAAGATTTATTCATTGTAATGGAATTAAAACTAAGTTTTTGGATCAAAATTTAATTAAAATGAAGGCTGGAGGGTTAAGTAATTCCGGATTTCGAAGTAAAATAGAGATTTTAAAAGAAGAATTTTATGCTTTCGAGATAAATAAAATTAAATTTAACAAGTTCACTTACATATTAAATAAGGCAGCTAAAATAAAAGAGTTTTTATGATTACGTTATATTTACATAAATATAAACTATAGTGAAAGGTATAATATTAGCAGGAGGAACAGGCTCTAGATTGTTTCCAGTAACAATGGGAGTTTCAAAGCAGTTATTACCTGTATTTGACAAGCCAATGGTTTACTACCCTCTTTCAGTACTTATGCAGGCTGAAATCAAAGAAATATTATTAATAAGTACTCCTCATGATTTAGATCAATATCAGAGATTACTTGGAGATGGAACTCAGTGGGGAATTAATTTAAGTTATTTAAAACAGGAAAAACCAAATGGTTTGGCAGAAGCATTTATTTTAGGAGAGTCTTTCATTATGAATGATCCTGTATGTCTTGTGCTTGGGGATAATATTTTTTATGGATCAAACTTATCTAGTCATTTAAAATCAGCAATTGATCAAACTATCAAATTTAATAATGCTTCAGTATTTGGAGTTAAAGTTAATGACCCTCAAAGATACGGTGTGGTAAGCTTTGACAATAACGGAAACCCAGTTGAAATAATTGAAAAACCAAAGAACCCCAAAAGTGATTATGCTGTTGCTGGGTTGTATTTTTTCCCTAATACAGTAATTAATATTGCTAAAACTATAAAGCCTTCAAACAGAGGGGAGTTAGAAATCACTTCAATTAATCAAATTTATTTAAATGAAAAGAAACTTCATTTAGAAAAACTATGTAGAGGATTTACATGGCTGGATACTGGAACTCATGAATCATTATTGGAAGCGAGTCAATTTATTCAGACAATTGAAAAAAGACAAGGTATAAAAGTTGGTTGTTTGGAAGAAATAGCCCTACAAAAAGGTTGGACCACTGAAGAGAGTGTTGTTAAATATGCTATGACATTAAAGCATACTGGGTACGGAAAATATTTGTTAAAAAAATATAACAAATATGAAAATTGATTTAGGAGAATTTAAAGAAGTTATTATATTCAATAACCACCCCTATAAAGATTTGAGAGGCTCTTTTGAAGAAAGTTTTCGTTTGGATAAAATTAGACAAGCCATAAATAGAGATATATTTTTTTGTCAAGACAATTTAGCACGATCAAAAAAGGGAGTCATAAGAGGAATGCATTATCAAATGCCAGCGTATAGCCAATCAAAATTGGTTTCTGTGATTAGCGGGAGTGTTCTTGATGTAATTCTAGATATTAGAAAAGGTTCTCCAAACTTTGGAAAACATATTTCAATTCAATTGAGTGAGGCTGATAATAAAAGTGTTTTTATTCCTAGAGGATTTGCCCACGGATACATCACACTCAGTGAAAATTCAATTTTTCATTATAAGGTTGATAGCTACTTCGACAAATCAAGTGAGGGAAGTATAGCTTTTGATGATCCAAAACTAGAGATTGACTGGATGTTACCTCAGGCTGAATGGATAGTTTCTGAAAAAGATAAAAAGCATCCGTTATTAGAAGATGCTCTTTTGTTTAATTATAACACCGATCTATATGACTAAGGTTTTAGTTACAGGAGGAAGTGGCCAATTGGCAAAGTGTTTTAATTACATCAAGGCAGAATATCCTGAAATACTTTTTCATTTTTTGGACAGAGATGCATTAGACATTACCGACTATGAATCGACATGGAATTATATTAAAAATAACAGTTTAAATTATATTATTAATTGTGCTGCTTTCACTTTAGTTGATAAAGCAGAAGATGAGCCTGATAAAGCAAAAGCAATTAATGTTTTAGGACTAGGTAACCTGATTAAAATATCAGAATTACAAAAAATTAAACTTATCCACATTTCAACAGACTATGTTTTTAATGGATTGGGTCAAGAAGAATTAAAAGAAGATCATAAACCCGATCCACTAGGAGTTTATGGAAAAACGAAGCTCCAGGGAGAGAATTTGATCATGAATTCAAAAGGGCAAGCAATAGTAATAAGAACTTCATGGCTATTTAGTCCATTTGGAAATAATTTTGTTAAGACAATCTTAAGCCTATCCCGTTCCAACCAAAAAATATCAGTAATAAATGATCAATATGGAAAGCCAACTTATGGTTTAGATTTGGCCGAAGTCATCATTAAATTAATTAATTCTTCAAAGTCATTTAATAATAAAATTTATCATTTTTCAAATGAAGGGGTTACTTCTTGGTATTATTTTGCAAAATCAATAATTGAATTAAGTGATTCTAAAAGTATTTTAGTTCCAATTAAAAGTTTTGAATATTCTTCAAAAGCAATAAGACCAAAAAATTCCGTATTGAATACTGAACTTATTCAAACTACTCTTAACTTAGAAATCTCTGACTGGAAAGATTCTTTAAAGAAGTGCTTAAATATTATAAATGGGTAATTATAAAAACATACTTGTTACCGGAGGAGCTGGATTCATTGGTTCTCACCTAGTGATTCAATTAATAAAAAAATATCCCAACTATAAAATAATTAATGCAGATTCATTAACATATGCCTCCAATCTCAAAAATTTGCAGGAAGTTGAAAACGCATCAAATTACATTTTTGAAAAAATCGACGTTAGAAACAAAAATTCAGTTAATAAAATTTTAATTAAGCATGAGATTGATAACATTATCCATTTAGCTGCTGAATCTCATGTAGACAATTCAATTAATAATCCGCTAGAGTTTGCTGAGACAAATGTATTGGGCACCTTAAATTTGTTGGATTCTGCAAGGAATTATTGGAAAAATAACCTTGAAAATAAATGTTTTTATCATGTATCTACAGATGAAGTTTATGGAAGCTTAGGGGTGGTCGGATCATTTCTTGAAAGCACTCCTTATGATCCCAGATCCCCTTACTCAGCCTCTAAGGCATCCTCAGATCATTTCGTTAAAGCCTATTATCACACATATAAAATGCCAATAGTTATCTCAAATTGCTCAAATAATTATGGTCCTCATCAATTTACTGAAAAACTTATACCATTAATGATAAGTAATATTGTTAATAATCAAAGTTTACCTATTTATGGTGATGGAAAGAACATCAGAGATTGGCTATTTGTAAAAGATCATATCGAAGCAATTGATTTGATTTTTCACAAGGGTAAAAAAGGAGAGACTTATAATATTGGAGGAGACAACGAATTAACTAATATTGATTTAATCAGCCACTTAATTTTAGAAATAGATAAATTGCTTATGAGACCCAGTGGATATTCAAACAAATTAATATCATATGTTACTGACAGAAAAGGTCACGATTTCAGATATTCAATTGACTCCTCAAAATTAAAAAATAATTTAGGCTGGTTTCCAAAAACATCCTTTGACAAAGGGATAAAATTGACTATTGATTGGTATTTGAATAAATTCAAGGAGAAATAATCCATACATTTGTTAAAAAAATGATATGAATAACTTATCTGATTTAGGAAAACTTTTTCTTAGAGTTTCATTTTCGGTTCTAATGTTACCACATGGATGGAGTAAAGTTAATAGACTGTTTGAAGATGATATCAAATTTTCAGATCCAATAGGTATCGGTATAATTCCTTCTCTTATTCTCGTTGCTATTGCAGAATTTGTTGCCCCAATTTTAATTATTTTAGGTTTTAAGACCAGATGGATAGCTTTATTTCCGATAACAGCAATGACAGTTGCCACTTTTGTTTCTAATTTGAATAAGCCTTTTGGGCAGATGGAGAAAGGACTTTTATTTTTAGCAGCATTTGTAGCAATTGCTCTAATTGGACCCGGAAAATATTCTATAGACAAAAGATAGTTGTTTTTGTTTTGATTAATTCTTAAAAAACATATCTTTGCCCTCCGAAATAATATATAAATGTACGCAATAGTAGAGATAGCAGGGCAGCAATTTAAAGTTGCAAAAGACCAAAAGGTTTTCGTACATCGTCTACAAGAAAAAGAAGGTTCAAAAATATCTTTTGATAAAGTTTTACTCTTGGATGATGGTACAGAAATTAAAGTTGGCGCCCCGACTATAGAAGGAGCATCCATTGATGCCAAAATCATAAGTCACTTAAAAGGTGATAAAGTAATTGTATTTAAGAAAAAAAGAAGAAAAGGTTATCGTGTTAAAAATGGACATCGACAATATTTGTCTGAAATACAGATTTCAAACATTCTTTCTTCTGGAAGCAAAGCTCCTAAAAAAGCAGACGACACTAAATCTGTTATAAAAGAAAAATCGGGAACAAAGTCCAAACCTGTTATAAAATCTAAACCAAGTAAAGTCTCTGAAACAAAAAGTAAGGATAAAGATTTATCATCTATGAGTTTGGTAGATCTCAAATCTCTTGCAAAAACAAAGGGAATAGCTGGTATTTCTAAAATGAAAAAAGCCGATTTAATTAAGGTTTTAAGTTAAAATTGTTAAATAATATATAATCATGGCACACAAAAAAGGAGTTGGTAGTTCAAAAAATGGTAGAGAGTCAGAATCAAAACGTCTTGGTGTTAAAATTTTTGGAGGTCAGGCAGCAAGGGCAGGTAATATTATAGTTCGTCAACGAGGAACTGGTCATAATCCTGGAGAAAATGTTTACTTGGGAAAAGATCACACTCTGCATGCACAAGTTGATGGAGTGGTTGAATTTTCTAAGAAAAGAAATAATAAATCGTATGTTTCTATTGTACCTTTCGAGGCATAGAATAACTTAATAGAATAAAAAAACCCCTTCAAACATTTGAAGGGGTTTTTTTATAACTAATATCTATAATAATCTGGCTTGTAAGGTCCTTTTACGGTAACACCTATATATTTAGCTTGATCCTCAGATAAAGACTCTAATTCAACACCTAAATGCTCAAGGTGTAGTTCTGCAACTTTTTCATCTAAGTGTTTAGGGAGCATGTAAACTTTGTTTTCATATTTTTCAGGATTCTGCCATAATTCTAATTGAGCCAATACTTGATTTGTAAATGAATTACTCATCACAAAACTTGGATGTCCGGTTGCACAACCTAAATTAACAAGACGACCCTCAGCAAGAATAATTAACTCATTTCCGTTATCAAGTGTGTAAAGATCAACTTGAGGCTTAATTTCCGTTTTGGTATGCCCATATTCTGCGTTTAACCAATTCATATCAATTTCGTTATCAAAATGCCCAATGTTACAAATTATAGATTTATCCTTCATTCTAAGAAAGGCTTCTTTTCCAATGATGTCTTTGTTTCCTGTTGCAGTAACAAGTATATCAACATTATCAATAACAGACATAATTTTTTTAACTTCAAAGCCGTCCATTGCAGCTTGTAATGCACATATTGGATCAATTTCACTAATTGTCACTATAGATCCAGCACCAGCAAAAGATGCTGCTGTTCCTTTACCTACATCTCCGTAACCAGCTACTAAAACTCTCTTACCTGCCAGCATTATATCTGTAGCTCTTCTAACCGCATCTACTGCACTTTCTTTACACCCATATTTGTTATCAAATTTTGATTTAGTTACAGAATCATTAACGTTAATTGCTGGAAGGGGTAGAGTTCCATTTTTCATTCTTTCATACAAACGATGAACCCCAGTTGTGGTTTCCTCCGAGAGACCTTTTATAGAACTAATTAATTCTGGGTAGTTATCCAAAACCAAATTTGTAAGATCACCACCATCATCTAGGATAAGATTAAGTGGATCCTGATTTTTCCCAAAAAATAATGTTTGTTCAATACACCAATTAAATTCTTCTTCACTCATTCCTTTCCATGCATATACTTGAATTCCAGCAGCAGCAATAGCAGCAGCAGCGTGGTCTTGGGTGGAAAATATGTTACAAGAACTCCAAGTAACTTCAGCTCCCATTTCAACTAATGTTTCAATTAAAACTGCGGTTTGAATTGTCATATGAAGACATCCAGCTATTCTTGCTCCTTTAAGAGGTTTTTCTTTTTTATATTGCTCTCTAAGTGACATAAGGCCGGGCATTTCAGCCTCAGCCAATGTTATTTCTTTTCTTCCCCATTCTGCCAAACTCATATCTTTAACTTTATAAGGAGAATAGTTAACTTTTGCTTTAAATTCCATAGTATATTTGAATAAATATTTTTTGTAAAAGTACATAGAAAACTATCTAAAAACAATGCAATTTCTTTCAAAAATAAATTCAAAAAAATTCAAACTCTACTTATGGAAAATTGAGGAAAGTGAAAGTGAATTAAAGAAGGAAATTATTATAAATGACTCTCTAAGAAAAAGACTTAATAGTTTGAAAAGTTTGGATCACAGAAAGGGGGTTTTATCTATTCAACAGTTAATCAGAATTGCAAATATTAAAGAAAACGAATTGAACTATGATTTGCATGGAGCTCCAATCTTAAAATCTGGAAAACACATATCAATATCTCATTCAAAATACTTTTCAGGAATAATTATAAGTGACTTTAATATTGGCATTGATATTGAATTTTTTCGAGATAAAATATTAAAAATCGGACCCAAGTTCACTAATGAAGATGAGAATTATGCATTAGGAAAAATAGAAGATTTGACTTTTATTTGGACAGCAAAAGAAGCTATTTATAAGGCGTTTAGAACTCCTGGAATTAGTTTTTCTGATCAAATACATGTTGGTCAGTTAAAAAAATATGAAAAAAAACAATTAGCTAGAGTTGATTTCAATAATCAATTTAAATTGTACGATTTGACATCTTTTAAATTAAACTCTAGCATTATAACAATTGCACTTGAAAAAATTTAAAATTTGACAAATCTTATAAAAAATTGGATACTATGATTTCTTTTTTAGATTTTTTATTTGAACCATACAAGGAATATTCAATATTAAATATTTCACTTGAAATTACAGCTACTATATTTGGTTTTTTAAGTGTTTGGTTTTCAAAAAAAAATAGTGTTTTGGTCTATCCAACAGGCATAATTTCATCCGTTATATATATATATCTACTTTTTTACTGGGGATTAATTGGTGATATGCTTATTTACGTATATTTTTTCTCTATGAGTTTTTATGGATGGTATTTTTGGACGCGGTCTAAAAATGGGATAACTATAAATGTAATTTCAAGAACGAATAAAAATGAGAATAAAATCTCTATTATATTATTTATTTTTTCGATAGTTTTTGTCTTTATGATATATAACATTTTTAATATGTGGAATAACATCATTGCCTATGTCGATACATTTACAACAGCAATATTTTTTGTTGGAATGTGGTTGATGGCAAAAAGAAAAATAGAAAATTGGCTGTTCTGGATTCTTGGAGATATCATTTCAATTCCGTTATACCTATACAAGGGCCTAGCTATAACTAGTTTTCAGTATTTTATATTCACTTTTATCGCCTTAGCTGGATATTTTGCTTGGAAAAAAGAAATCACATATGATAAAAAATAAATGTCTTAAAGTTGTTTTGTTTGGTCCCGAATCTACTGGTAAAACCACCCTTGGAAATCAATTAGCACTTCATTATAAAACTAATTTGGTACCTGAGTTTGCAAGAAGCTATCTCCAAGAAAAATGGGATAAAAAAAATGAAATATGCTCTCTAAAAGATTTACCAACTATAGTTAATGGCCAAAAAAATCTAGAGGGTAAAATTTTTAAAAAACTCAATAAAGTTATTTTTTGTGACACCAACGTATTGGTAACTCAAATCTGGTCTCAAACCCATTTTAATGGTTTCTGTTCCCCGGAAATACTGAAAGCAGTTAAGGAATCAAATTATGACTTTTATTTACTTACTGATATTGATGTTCCATGGCAAGCTGATGATTTAAGAGATAGACCAAATGACAGAGAAAAAATGTTAAATACCTTCAAAGAATCACTTGAGTATTATGGATTTCCTTACAAACTAATTTCAGGAGATATTTCAACTCGAATGAAAAGTTCGATTAAAATAATAGACAAACTTCTTTTGGTATAACATCTTTCATTAGTATATTTGCTTTATCTCAAAGGGGTGCCAAATAGGCTGAGATTATACCCATAGAACCTGGGCAGGTAATGCTGCCAAGGAAGTGATATTTAACTTTAATCCATAAATAATTCCCCCTTTTATTTAAATAAATATATTTAAATGAAAACAATAATTAGAGGATTTATATTTTTAACTTTTTTGAATGGTTTTTCACAAAAACTTGAAGACCCAATCGACTCATTGAAAATTTTCATATTAGAGGAAGTAGAAGTTTCTTCAATCAGAGCAAAAGCTTCTGACCCAGTAACACATACTAATATTGACAAAGAGTATCTTAAGTCCAGAAATTTAGGTCAGGATATACCTGTTTTGTTAAATTATTTACCCGGTGTTGTAACAACTAGTGATGCAGGAGCTGGAATCGGTTATACTGGAATACGCGTAAGAGGTAGTGACGCTTCAAGGGTAAATGTAACATTAAACGGCATACCTTTTAATGACTCCGAGTCACAAGGAACCTTCTGGGTAAATCTTCCAGATTTTGCCAGTTCCATTGAAAGCATTCAGCTTCAAAGGGGGGTTGGAACATCTACAAATGGATCAGGCGCCTTTGGAGCAAGTTTAAACATACTAACTGATGCTATGCAAGATAAACCTTCATCATCGTTAAGTACTGGTGTTGGAAGCTTTAATACGGTAAGAAACACACTAAAATTTTCGACAGGACTTTTAAATAATCATTTTGAATTATCTGGACGGTTATCTAAAATCACATCCGATGGATATATTGACAGGGCTACTTCTAATTTAAAATCATATTTTTTGCAAGGAGCTTATAAGGATGATAAAAGGTTAATTAAAGCTATAGTTTTTGGTGGTCATGAGATAACTTATCAATCCTGGTACGGTATTGAAGATTTAACTAATAGAACGTATAATCCTGCCGGAGAAATTTATGATGAAAATGGAATATTAAGTAGTTTTTATGATTCACAAGAAGATAATTATAGACAGGATCATTACCAATTTCATTGGAATGAAAGAATCAATTCAAATTGGAGAGGCTCATTGGGATTAAATTACACACACGGAAGGGGTTATTATGAAGAATATAATGACTCGGGTTCAGATACAAATTTTTCATATTTACAATTAGACACCTTTGAGATTGGTGGTGAAACTATTTCAGAAACAGAAAATGTTACAAGAAAATGGTTAGATAATGATTACTTTGTCTTAACAGCAAGTGCAAATTATAGTAAAGGTAGAACCCTTATAACCACGGGTGTGATGATAAGTAGGTATATAGGAGATCATTTTGGAACAATCTTATGGGCTCAAAATTCCGGTGACGTACTTCCAAGAAAAAGGTTTTATGAAAATCAAGGGGATAAAAAAGAAACAAATATTTATGCTAAAATAGAACAACCCTTAACTAATCAAATAACAGGGTTTATTGATTTACAATATCGAAATGTGAATTACGAAATTGATGGTGTTCTGGCAGGTCCAAACTTGTTTAATGTTGATAGTAACTATAACTTTTTTAATCCAAAAGCAGGTTTAACATTTCAAATCTCAAATAATCAACAGCTTTATTTTTCATATTCAAAAGCCCAAAGAGAGCCAACTAGATCTGATTTTGAAAATGGAAATCCAAAACCAGAAATATTAAATGACTTCGAGTTAGGTTGGAGAATTACTCAAAATTCATTTCAAGTGTATTCTAATATATATTTAATGGCATATAAAGATCAATTAGCATTAACTGGTGCATTGGATGATGTTGGAACTCCCATTAGAGAAAATATCGGAGAAAGTAGTAGGTTAGGTCTAGAAATCGAGGCTAAGATTGATTTATCAGAGAAATGGTTACTTCAGCCAAATATTGCTATTAGTAAAAACACTAATAAAGATTTCTATTTTAAAAGAGATGGAATTTTAAACTCCTTAGGAAACACTCGCTTATCATATTCTCCAGAACTAGTTTTCGGAAATATTTTAACATTTAACCCTAAAAATGATTTCAATATTTCATTATTAACAAAATTTGTAGGAGAACAGTTTATGAGTAATATTGAAGCTGAAGGTTCGAGGTTGGATTCATATTTGGTAAATGATATTAATGTAAGTTATCAATGGAGACCTAAATATGCGATAAGTAATATGCGGTTTAATTTATTAATCAATAATATTCTTGACAAAAAGTATATTTCAAATGGATATTTTTATACATACGATGATAATTGGTCTTCACAAAATCAAATAACAACAATTGAAGGGGCTGGGTATTATCCTCAAGCTGGAGTAAATTTTCTTGCAGGATTAACAATTAGTTTTTAATTAGAAATAATAATTATTTTTCCTGATTTCTGTGCTTTATAGTTTAAAAGGGGGTATTGTGAAGAACTTGTAATATCTCCTTCTAACAATTGTCCGGTTGCAAGACTATATTTAAAACCATCACAACCACAATTTGCGAGAAGACCTTCTATTTCTAGCTTAGAACAAGTTTCTAAGCTATGGTTTGAACAACTTGCTTCCCAAGCAAAAATATCATTTCCGTTTAAGTTAAAGATTAAAAGACCATTTATTCCTCCATAATCAACAAACATACTGCCACCTGCAAAATTTAGATTATCATACTGAGGTAAATTTAAATTAATAGAATGATTAAAGGAAATCTCATACAAAAAAGGGTTTCTTTTAATATTATCAGTAGTGCATGAAAGAAGAGTAAACAAAATAAATAGAAATGAAATTATTTTAAAATTGTGTAAACCTGAAAAGGTGTCAATTTTCATATATTTGTAGTATATCTTAGGTTAAATATTAAGTACAAAGTTATGAGTAAGGTTTCATATTACACAGAAGAAGGTCTAAAAAAACTTAGAGCTGAGTTAAATCAACTTAAAGACAAGGAGAGACCAAAAGCATCTCAGGCAATTGCAGATGCTAGAGACAAAGGAGACTTGAGTGAAAATGCTGAATATGATGCTGCAAAAGAGGCTCAAGGAATGTTGGAGTTACAAATATCAAAAATGGAAGAAATACTTTCTAATGCTCGAATCATAGATGAATCACAATTAGACACGTCAAAAGCTCTTATTTTATCAACTGTTGAGGTGAAAAATAGGAGTACAGGTCAATTAATGAAATTTACTTTAGTTGCTCAGACAGAAGCAGATCTAAAAACCGGTAAAATTTCTGTTGAATCTCCAATAGGAAGAGGATTATTAGGTAAAAGTGCTGGAGAAATTGCACATATTTTAATTCCAAATGGAAAAATAGAATTTGAGATAATTAAAATTAATCGTGATTGATGAAAAGTATCTTTTCAAAGTTAATTTCTGGAGAGTTGCCATGTTATAAAATAGCTGAATCTGATGAGTTTTTAGCATTTTTAGATATAAATCCAAACACTTTAGGTCACACTCTTTGTATTCCTAAAAAAACAGAAGACAAAGTCTTTGATCTTTCTGAACAAGAATACCTTAGGTTAATGAATTTTAGCAGAAAAGTAGCTTTGGCAATAAGAAAGTCAGTTAAATGCAAGAGGGTAGGTATAAGCGTTATTGGATTAGAAGTTCCCCACGTTCACGTTCATTTAATTCCGTTAAATGAAATGGATGATATTACCTTTCAAAAAAAGACAAAAGTTGACTCAAAAATAATGACTCAGTTATCAAAAAGAATAGCTTCTAACTTTAATCTGATCTAAGTAATTCAATTGAAATAGTTGTTCCTTTTTTTGGAATTGTAGTTTTTACAAATATCTTCCCTTTATGATAGTCTACAATTATTCTCTTTGCTAAAGATAGCCCTAAACCCCATCCTCTTTTTTTTGTAGTAAAACCGGGTGAAAATATTTTATTTATATTTTCTGATTTGATACCTTCCCCAGAGTCTTTAAAAAGAAGTATTAGTCTATTATTGCTAAGATAAGAAGTAACAGAAATATCACCTTTACCCCTCATTGAATCTATACTGTTCTTAATCAAATTTTCAATTGTCCAACTTAAGAGTTGAGTATTTATTGGAGCTATTGAAGACTCATTGGTTAAATCTGTTTTTATGTTTATTAAACTGGAGCTTCTTTTTTTAATATACGTAACTGTTTGCTCAATTATTACATTAACATCGTGAAAATCAAGTATAGGATCAGATCCAATATTAGAAAATCTCTCAGTTATTATTTTTAGTCGATCAATATCTTTTTCCATTTCTAAGATACTAACTTCTGGTTTTTGACCTTCTTTGATTAAAGTAGTCCATCCTATAAGGGATGACAGAGGAGTTCCAATTTGGTGCGCAGTTTCTTTTGCCATAGCAGCCCATAGACTGTTTTGTTCGGATATTTTATTTGTTTTGAAAATAAAATATAGTAATAGCCCAAAAAGTATTACAATTAGAAATAGTATTATTGGATAATATTGAAGTTTTTTTAGCAAACTAGAATCACCATAATATAATTTTTGATTCACCAAAAGTTTACCAGAAAGAGAATCGGAGTATTTAATAATTATTGGCTTGTTCTCCTTTTTTATTTTTTCTAAAACATCGTATAAATGAACTGAGTCTGATACTTTAATATTTTTGAAATCAATTATTCTATCATCAGAATTGGTTTGAATAATAGGATTAGCTCCAGCTTGTTGTAAAATTTGAAATGTTAGATTATTGGGTTTTTCATTCTCAATAAAATCTTTTTGAGCCATTGCCCATAATTCCATTTTAAACCTTTCTTCTTTTTTTAATTTTTGAAAAAGAAAATTAGTATTCCAAGCGATGAGAATTATAATTATAAAAGCCAACAAAGGCCATATTTTCTTTAGTGATAAAGATATTTTTCTAACCACGAAAATTATTTATTGCAATATAATTGAATTTAAATAATCTATCACTTTGAGTTTGAAAGGAAGAAAGTTTTATTATTTTTGAAAAAAACCCCTTATGGAAATTATTGGTAAAATTAAATGGATTGATGAAACTAAGGAATATGGCACAAATGGATTCAGAAAGAGAGAAGTTGTCATAACTACTGAAGAGCAATATCCACAAAACATTCTAATAGAATTTGTTCAAGACAAATGTGACCTATTAAATGCCTTTCAAATAGGTAAACAGGCAAAAGTTAGTATCAACCTAAGAGGGAGAGAGTGGACTAACCCTGAAGGTCAAGTTAAGTATTTCAATTCTATTCAAGGATGGAGAATAGAGGAGCTTAGTGAAGATTCAAATAATGAGATGCCCCCCATGCCTCCTCCAACTTCTTTTGAAAGTGCTGAAGGTGAAGATAAAGATGTTGAGGATGACTTACCATTTTAAGAACTAAGTTGTAAATACCTAAAACAATTCTTTTGGTGTCCATTAATTACACCAATAGCCATTAAAAATGAATTAATTATTGTAGGTCCTATAAATTTAAAACCCTTTTGCTTTAAGTCCTTACTTAGTTCAAGTGCTAATTCATAACTACCACTTGCAGATTTTTTGGTAATCGAATATTTTTTTTTATAATTGGATAAATATTTATTAAAACTACCTTGGTTTTTTTGAACCTCCATAAACTTTTTGGCATTTATAATTGTTGAATTAATTTTTAATTTATTTCTAATGATACACTTGTCTATCATCAATTTTTCAATTTTTTTTGAGTCATAAGTAGATATTTTTTCGAAATCAAATTTATCAAAAGCACTTATAAAACTCTCTCTCTTTTTTAGAACAGTATACCAACTCAAGCCAGCTTGAAAAATTTCTAATGTTAAAAATTCAAATAGCTTATATTCGTCAGAGATGGGAACACCCCATTCTTTGTCATGGTAGCTTTTATATAAATCATCATTTGTGCACCACGAACATCTAATTTTTTCATTCATATATAAAATTTAAATATAGTCCATAAAAAAACCTCCAGAAGGAGGTTTCTTTATATTGTTAAAAAATAATTTAAACTAGAGATAATCTGGCAAATCCTGTTACTTCAAGGTTTTTATCAAACGATGATACATAATTTTTAACATTTTGCTTACTGTCTTTTATGTAGTCTTGATTCACAAGGGTATTATCTTTAAAAAATCTTTTAATTTTTCCTTTTGCTATATTGTCTAACATAGATTCTGGCTTGCCTTCTTGACGCAATTGATCTTTAGCAATCTCGATCTCTTTTTCAATGACACTAGAATCGACACCTTCTTCATTTAGAGCAATAGGATTCATTGCAGCAGCCTGCATAGCGACATTTTTTGATATTTCTAAACCATTTTCATTAGCATTAGAGAGTCCGCTTAATGTAGCAATTTTATTTCCAGCGTGAATATAAGACCCAACGAAAGGTGCTTTTAGGATTTTAAACCCTCCAATTTCAATTTTTTCACCTATGATACCAGTTTGTTCGATTAACTTCTCAGAAACAGTCATTCCTGAGAAATCAGACCCTAAAAAAGATTCTAGATTTTCATGATTTAAAGCTTCATCGACTAATTCATTGGCGAGTTTTAAATAAACATCATTTTTAGCAACAAAATCAGTTTCACAATTAATTGAAACTATTACCCCCTTTGTGTTTTGGGAGTTAACTTTTGCCAGGACAGCTCCTTCTGAAGAGACTCTATCAGCCCTGTTTGCAGCTACTTTTTGACCTTTCTTTCTAAGATTTTCAATTGCTTTATCAAAATTTCCTTCGGATTCAACTAAAGCTTTTTTGCAATCCATCATTCCAGCTCCAGTGGACTGACGTAATTTATTTACTTCTGCAGCACTAATTTTCACGATTATTCTTGTATTAAATGATTTTATTTAAACTTATTTTTTCTTAACCTTGGGTTCGGTTTTTTTTCTAATTGTCTTTTTTATAGAACTACCAGACGCTTCTACTTCAGGAGTAGCATCTACTTCAGGAGTAGCATCTACTTCAGGAGCAGTGTCTACTTCAGGAGCAGAATCTACTTCAGGAGCAGAATCTACTTCAGGAGCAGAATCTACTTTAGGAGTAGCATTAGAAGAATTTGTTTCACTTCCACCTTTTTCAAGTGCATCTTTTTCACTTTTCCTTTCAGATAAACCTTCTGAAATAGACTTAGTGACAAGATCAAGAATTTTTTCTATTGATTTTGAAGCATCATCATTGGCTGGAATCACAAAATCAACTTCTCTAGGATCAGAGTTAGTGTCGACCATTGCGAAAATTGGAATATTTAGTTTTTGAGCTTCTTTTATTGCGATATTTTCTCTCTTTATATCAACTACAAATAATGCTCCTGGTAATCGAGTCATATCAGTTATGGAACCTAGATTCTTTTCTAATTTAGCTCTCATACGAGAAACTTGAAGTTTTTCTTTTTTTGAAAGAGTTTCAAAAGTTCCGTCTTTCTTCATTCTGTCGACGGTAGCCATTTTTTTTACTGCTTTACGAATCGTAACAAAATTGGTCAACATACCACCTGGCCATCTCTCAGTTATATAGGGCATATTGATATTTTTCACTTTCTCAGCAACAATATCTTTTGCTTGCTTCTTTGTTGCTACAAAAAGTATTTTTCGTCCTGAAACTGCTATTTTTTTTAATGCTGCCTGTGCTTCTTCAATTTTAGCAGCAGTTTTGTATAAATTTATTATATGAATCCCATTGCGTTCCATATAAATGTATGGAGCCATATTTGGATCCCATTTTCTTGTAAGGTGACCAAAATGAACTCCTGCGTTCAATAGATCTTTAACTTCTGTTTGTGCCATAATTTTTAGTTTACGTTCTCTGGTGTAGTAGCAATAGAAATTATCTATTTAGATGCTAAACTAATTGTCGTTTTTGTAAAAACAATTTTGATTAATGATATGAATGAATTTTCCCCAAAGGATATTTGAATTTATCGTTTTGAGAATTGGAATTTTTTTCTAGCCTTCTTTTGACCGAACTTTTTACGTTCAACCATACGTGGATCACGAGTTAATAATCCTTCTGGCTTTAGAGCTATTCGATGTTCTTCGTCAATTTTACATAAAGCTCTAGATATAGCTAGTCTAACCGCTTCTGTTTGACCAGTTATTCCTCCTCCCTTTACAGTAACTTTTAAATCGTATGATCCTTCGGTTTCAGTAAGAGAAAAAGGTTGAATAATTTTATATTGAAGAGTAGCAGTAGTAAAATAGTCAGTATAATTTTTTTTATTTACCGTAATATTCCCTTTACCTTTAGAGAGAAAAATACGAGCAACTGAGGTTTTACGACGACCAATTGTGTGGATTACTTCCATTATAGTAGATCATTTAGATTAATAGTAGTAGGGCTTTGGCCTTCTTGTTGGTGTTGATCACCTGAATAAACTCTTAAGTTACGGAATAAATCTGCCCCTAATTTATTTTTAGGTAGCATCCCTTTTACCGATTTTTCAACTAATCGAGTGTTATTTTTTTTATGAACTTGTTCTGCTGACAAAGATCTTTGTCCTCCAGGGTAACCTGTGTGACGAATATATTGTTTTTGCTTCCACTTCTGCCCAGTAAGGACAACTTTATCAGCATTTATAACTATTACATTGTCACCACAATCTACATGTGGAGTGAAATTTGGTTTGTGCTTCCCTCTAAGTAGAGAGGCAACTGCAGATGCGGCTCTTCCGAGGGGAGTTCCTTCGGCATCAACTAACAACCATTTTTTATCAACAGTTTTGGAGTTAGCAGAAACAGTTTTGTAGCTTAATGTATTCACTATTTTTTGTTTTTAAGAAAGCATTTATATGCTTTTGGGTTGCAAATGTACTATTTAGTAATCAATATTCAAACTGATTACCAAATTTTAATACCATCAATATCATATCTAAATTCATACCAAAAAATCCTTTCATTCAAAACCAGTATTAAATTATTCATACTTTAAGTATTATAAAATTTCGGAAAAATAGATTCGTTATCGAAATTTGATACCTTAGTTTAAAATCCTTAGAACTTACACAATGAAAAATTTTTTTCTGATAAGTCTTTTATCACTTTATTTAATTTGTTTAAATGCACAAGATTTAAAATCTCCAAATAATGAAATTGAATTAAACTCTAATTTGGATAAGGATGGCAGATTAAACTATTCAGTTAACTATAAAAGTATACCAGTAATTCTTGAAAGTGGTTTGGGCTTTATTTTAAAGAATGAAGATGATTTATTTTCAGGATTCAAAATAAATAAAATTATATATTCATCAAAAGACGATGAATGGAATCCAGTCTGGGGTGAAGAAAGTAAGATTAGAAATAATTACAATGAGATGCTTTTAGAATTAGAACAAGTGACTTCTGAAAGAAAAATGAATATTAGATTTCGAGTTTTTAACAACTCCATTGGATTTAGATATGAATTTCCTGCACAAAACAACTTGGGCTCATTTATTATAACTGATGAAAAAACTGAATTTGCAATGACAGCAGATCACAGTGCTTTATGGATTCCAGGAGATTATGATACCCAAGAATACAACTACATTGAGTCTAAGCTTTCGGAAATAAAAAATAAGTCTATTGATTTTAGGGAGTCAAATGTGTCTTCATATAGATTTTCTGATTGGGGTGTTCAAACTGCCTTGATGATGAAGACAAAAAAAGGATTATATATAAACATTCATGAAGCTGCTTTAATAGAGTATTCGGCGATGCATTTAAAATTCAATCCATCTAATATGGTATTTGAGTCGCAACTTACTCCTGATAGTTATGGAAATATGGCTTATATGAATCCTCCTCATAACACCCCTTGGAGGACAGTAATAGTCAGTGATGATGCTCGTGATATTTTGGCAAATAGAATTACATATAATTTAAATGAACCCTCATTAATTGAGGATACATCTTGGATCAAACCCATTAAATACATTGGAGTTTGGTGGGAGATGATAACTGGTCAAAGTTCTTGGTGGTATACTAATGATTTGTCATCAATAAGAATAAATGAAACTGATTATAGTAAATTAAAGTCAAATAATACCCACGCAGCTAATAATAACAAAGTCATGAGATATATTGATTTTGCTTCAGAGCACGGATTTGACGCATTATTGGTTGAGGGTTGGAATATTGGATGGGAAGATTGGTTTGACAAGAAAAAAGATTATGTTTTTGATTTTCTCACTCCGTATCCAGATTTTGATATTGAAAAATTAAACAAATATGCTATTTCAAAAGGAATAAGTCTTATGATGCACCACGAAACATCTGGAGCAATAAGAAATTACGAAAGACATATTGACGAGGCATATTCTTTAATGAATACTCATGGATACAATTCAGTAAAAAGTGGATATGTTGGAAGAATTATTCCAGCTGGTGAAAGGCACTATGGTCAATATATGGTAAATCATTATTTATATTCAATTAAAAAGGCAGTTGATTATAAAATTATGGTTAATGCACATGAAGCAGTTAGACCAACAGGCGTATCCAGAACCTATCCAAACCACATTGGTAACGAATCAGCAAGAGGCACTGAGTTTAGAGGCTCTAATTTAAATCATACCACAATATTACCATTTACCCGACTCATAGGAGGTCCGATGGATTATACTCCTGGAATATTCGAAATGGATCCACGTAAAAACAGACCTGATTTTCAGCCAAACTTAAATCAAACTCTTGATGCAGGATCTGTATTTACTACACTTGCAAACCAGCTTGGACTATATGTTGTTATGTATAGTCCTCTTCAAATGGCAGCTGACTTACCTAAAAACTATATGCGTTTTCCTGACGCATTCCAATTCATTAAAGATGTTGCACTGGATTGGGATAAATCAATTTATTTAGAGGCAGAGCCAGGGAAATATATTACCGTGGCTAGAAAAGAAAAAGGGACTGAAAATTGGTTTATTGGAAATTCAAATGGATATAATAAAAGGAAGGCTGTAGTAGATTTTAGTTTTTTAGAACCCGGGAAGAATTATTTTGCAACAATTTATAGTGACACTAAATATTCTGATTATGCCACAAACCCTCAATCGTATGAAATTGAAACTAAAAAAGTAACTTCAACAAGTAAATTAAAAATAACAACTGTACCCGCTGGAGGTTTTGCTATTTCAATTTTGCCAGAAGTTGAAAAAAATTAATGAGCATCCAGCCAGTGTTCTCCTTCACCAATATCAACAGTGAGGGGAACCTTTAGTTTAAAAGCATTTTCCATTTCGTTTTTCACCATTACTTTTAATTCTTTAAGTTCTGTTTTTGGAACATCAAAAACCAGTTCGTCATGAACCTGAAGTAACATTTTTGATTTCCAATTATCTTTGACTAGCTCATTATGAATGTTAATCATAGCTACTTTAATTATATCTGCAGCACTTCCTTGAATAGGAGCATTTACAGCATTTCTTTCTGCAGAACTTCTAACTATAGCATTAGCTGAATTTATATCTTTAAGATACCTTCTTCTTCCAAGCACTGTACTAACATACCCGTTTTCTCTTGCAAAATTTACTTGATCTTGCATATAGCTTTTAAGTTTAGGATATGATAAATAATAAGCCTCGATTAGTTCTTTGGATTCAGATCTATTTAAGTTTGTTTGTTGACTTAGGCCAAATGCCGAAACACCATAGATTATCCCAAAATTTATGGTTTTCGCATTACTTCTCTGCTCACGACTTACCTCGATTAATGGGATATTAAAAACCTTTGAAGCAGTAGACTGGTGAATATCTTCACCGTTTTTAAAAGCTGAAATCATGTCCGGGTCTTCACTTAGTGCAGCTATAATTCTAAGTTCTATTTGAGAATAATCTGCTGCCACAATCAAATGGTTATTATCCCTAGGAATAAAAGCTTTTCTGATTTGTTGGCCACGAGTAGTTCTGATAGGTATGTTTTGAAGATTTGGTTTATTACTGCTCAATCTACCTGTTGAAGCTACGGCTTGGTTGTATATTGTGTGAACTCTTTTTGTTTTTGTATTTATTTCTTTTGGTAGCGCATTAATATATGTGTTTAACAGCTTTTGAAATGAACGCCAATTTAAAATATCTCCAATAATTTTATGATCTTTTGACAAAAACGAAAGGATTTCTTCTGATGTTGAATATTGTCCAGTTTTTGTTTTTTTTGGCTTTTCAACTAGTTTTAGTTTTTCAAACAACATCAATCCAAGTTGTTTAGGAGAACCAATATTAAAAGTTTCCCCAGCCTGAATATATATTTCTTTCTCTAAAAGTGTAATTTCAATTTGCATCTCTTTTGAAAGTCCATTTAAAAACGTAGTATTTAAATTTATCCCTTCACATTCCATAGAACTCAATACGGAAACTAGTGGAATTTCAACTTTTTCAAATAAACTTATAGTTTTTGATTTTATTAATTCATTTTCAAAATATTTCTTAAGCTGCAAAACTATATCCGATTCTTCAACTGAATACTCCTTTTGGTGATTTACATCAATATTTCTAAAGCTATCTGGATTTTTAAACTCTCTTTTTATCAGATCAGACATTGATCCTGACTGATAACCTAGATAGGTTTCTGCTAAAACATCAATTCCGTGACGCATGTCAGGATTAATCAAGTAATGAGCTATTAGTGTGTCGAAAATCTCACCTTTTAAATAGACTTTATAGCTATTTAGCACTTTAATACTATTTTTTATGTTGTGACCTATTTTTTGAATTTTTGAATTTTCAAAAAACACTTTTAATTCATCTAAAACATGAGTTGCGTCCTTCTCTTCCTTTGGAATAACTAAATAATATCCTTTCCCAGTTTCCCAAGTAAAAGACATCCCCACTAACTCTTCGTTTAATGTGTCAAGACTAGTTGTTTTGATATTAAATGAGACGGATTCTTGTTTCAAAAGATTTTTGATTAATAAAGATAAACCCAAAGAATCATTGACTATTTGATAAAAATGATTTAGACTAGATAAATTATTTTTTTTAGAAGTTGAACTGACAGAGCCTCCACCTGGAATATTAAATAAATCAAACTGGTGCCCTTCATTTGTCTCATTTTTAACTTCAATTTCAGGTAGTTTTTTATCTAGTTGATTTGAATCAAAAACTTTTTCAAAGCTTTGACGCATTCTTCTAAATTCTAATTCTTCAAATATTCCCTCAATTAACTTCATGTCAGGCTTATCTAGTTCAAAGTCTTTTGAGTTAAATTCTACAGGTACATCAAGTATTATTTTTGCTAATTTTTTTGAAAGAATACCTAGTTGCTTATTTGCCTCAATTTTTTCTTTGAGTTTGCCTTTGAGTTTGTCAGTATTTTCAAGAAGTTTTTCCATAGACCCAAATTCAGCTAGAAATTTTTTTGCAGTTTTATCTCCAACTCCTGGCAGACCTGGGATGTTATCTACAGCATCTCCCATCATTCCTAGGTAATCTATTACTTGTTCTGGCCTTTCTACCTGAAATTTTTCTTTAACCTCTGGAACACCCCAAACTTCAATACCATTCCCCATTCTTGCAGGGCGATATATAAAAATATTCTCTGAAACCAATTGTGCAAAATCCTTATCTGGAGTTACCATAAATGTCTGAAAACCCTCTTTTTCAGCTTTTTTCGCAAGTGTTCCAATTATATCATCAGCTTCATAACCTTCCTTAACAATTATAGGAATATGCATTGCTTTTAGTATATTTTTAATAAATGGTAATGCTAACTTTATAGCTTCTGGAGTTTCGTCTCGATTTGCTTTATAATCTGTATACATTTCTGTCCTTGAATCTGACCCTCCTTTATCAAAACATACTGCCAAATAATTTGGACGTTCTCTTTTTATTACATCAATTAATGAATTGGTAAAACCCATTATTGCTGAGGTGTCAAACCCCTTAGAATTTATTCTTGGATTTTTAATAAAAGCATAATATCCTCTAAAAATTAAAGCATACGCGTCAAGTAAAAAAAGACGTTTATTATTTGTCATATTTTGATATTATTTAAACTTAAAATTTCTTCCATTTTATCAAGAATCCTATTACTACTTATGTTAATAGAGTCATATAAAACTTCTGGATCGCCATGAGAAATAAACTCATGTGGCACACCCATACATTCAATTCGTTTCATGTATTTATATTTTTGAGCAAATTCCATAATTGAAGATCCAAACCCACCTTTAATAGCTCCATCTTCTACCGTGAGAATAAATGAATGATTTTCAAAAACATCATGAAGAATTTCTTTATCTAATGGATTAACAAACTCAAAGGAATAATGGGAAAAATCCTTATAAAAACCACTATTACTAATCGCATCATTAACATTTTTGAACAGGGTTCCCAGGCTTAGAATAGCAATTTTTCTTCCAGCAGATATTTTATGTGCTTTATATAGCGCAATTTTTTCAAAGGACTCATTAACTTTTTCTACTTCAGAATTTCCTCTGGGATACCTTATTGCAATGGGTCCGTCAAGCTGGGATTGAAAAGTAAAAAGATAATCTCGAAGTCTTTCAGCATTTCTAGGTGCTAATATTTTTATATTAGGAATACACCTTAGAAAAGAAATATCATAAACACCATGATGTGTAGGCCCATCATGACCGACAATTCCAGCTCTATCTATGCAGAAAATAACATTTAGGTTTTGAATTGCAACATCATGAATGATTTGGTCATAGGCACGTTGAAGAAATGTGGAATAAATAACACAAAAAGGAACAAGACCTTCACAGGCCATACCTGCTGCAAGTGTAACAGCGTGTTGCTCGGCAATTCCAACATCATAACACCTTTTGGGAAATTGCTTCATCATTTCATTTAACCCACTACCTGTTGGCATAGCAGGGGTAATACATACTATTTTAGAATTTATTTTTGCAAGATCTAAAATAGTTTTTCCAAAAATTTCATGAAATTTGAGCTTTGAACTTTTATTTTTTTTGGAAAGTATACCCGTAAGTTTATCAAATTTTCCAGGAGCATGAAAAAGTATTTGATTTTTTTCTGCTGAAATCAAGCCTTTTCCTTTTACAGTTCTAATGTGCAATAATCTTGGACCTTTTTTTGTTTTTTGAAGGTTAAGTTCGTCTTTCAACAACTTCATATCGTGACCATCTATTGGACCACGATAATCAATATTTAAAGAATTAAAAATATTATTGTTTTCATTTAATTTAGTATTAGATTTTTCAAGGTAGTTCTTAAGTGCCCCAACACTCGGGTCAATTCCCATGGTGTTATCATTTAAAATTATAAGAACATTTGCTGAAGTAGTTCCAAGGTGATTTAGTGCTTCAAAAGCCATTCCAGAAGCAATTGAAGCATCCCCAATAACAGAAATATAATTTATCTCTTTTTCATTTTTAATCTCAGAAGCCAAAGCCATTCCTAGCGCTGCTGAAATGGAAGTTCCCGCATGTCCGGTTCCAAATGAATCGTATTCACTTTCTTCTATTTTTGGAAACCCACTTATACCTTTCCACTTCCGGTTTGACTTAAACTCTTCATATCTTCCTGTTAATATTTTGTGTCCATAGGCTTGATGTCCAACATCCCACAAAATTTTGTCATTAGGGGTGTCAAAAACATAATGAAGCAAAATCGTAAGCTCCACAACACCAAGACTCGCCCCTAAGTGACCTTCATTTGAAGACACGACATCAATCATATACTCCCTAAGTTGTTTTGAAACACTTATTAATTGATCAAACGAACATTGTTTTAGATCCAAAGGAGATTTAATAACTTTGAGTTGCATTTAACAAATATAATATTTCGTTTCAGTAACCCATACATTTTTAAATTTCTATAATGATTAACTTATTTGATGACAAATTTTTTATGGCGGAAGCTCTCAAGGAGGCCAAAAAAGCAGATGAAATTGGTGAAGTTCCTGTTGGAGCTGTTGTGGTAATTAAAAATAAAATAATTGCCAGATCTCATAACCTAACCCAATGTTTAAATGATATTACAGCTCATGCTGAAATGCAAGCAATTACATCAGCTTCAAATTATCTAAACGGTAAATACTTAAAAGGATGTTCAATTTACATAACTCTTGAGCCTTGTGTAATGTGTGCAGGTGCATTATTTTGGAGTCAAATTGATCGAGTTATATATAGTGCCAGTGATATTGAGAGGGGTTTTTCGAGAATGGAGAATTTGTTACATCCAAAAACTAAAATTCAAAGAGGGGACTTTGTTAAAGAGTCTGAAGAGTTATTGAAAAATTTTTTCAAAAATAAAAGGAAATAAAAAAACTTCCAGTAGGGAGGTTTTGTGTTCTTTATTATGAAGAATTATAATTTGGTAAGGTTGGAAGCTTGCTTTCCTTTATTACCATCTTCCTCTACATATTCAACTTTGTCACCCTCTTGGAGTGAAAGTCCATTTAGGGCTGTTATGTGAACAAAAACATCAGCACCAGACTCATCATTTGTAATAAACCCATATCCTTTGGATTCATTGAAAAATTTAACTGTACCAGTCATATTATTTTTATAAAAATTTCGACAAAGTTACACGAACTTTCTTTTCTGAAAACTTTTATATTGATTTATTTTAAAAATTTATTGGATTTTTTCTTTTCATTCATTTTTTTTATCCTGTCGAAATTTTCTTTTGTAAGCATATAATTACGGATATCTTTGTCTTTCCAACGATGATAAAGAAATACTGGTAAAAAAATCATAACAGAAAAAAGAACAGTAATTCCTAATATTTTTTCTCCAAAAATCTCATTTTCCTCAATACTTTTAATGTAATATCCTGTAATTAAGAATAAAAGAATTAATACAAATAAAACACGAAGTATAATTTTCATTCAGATTTTATATCTAATCTTAATTCATCAAGTTGTGACTTGTCAATTTTAGAAGGTGAATCAATCATAATATCTCTACCTGAGTTGTTTTTTGGAAAAGCAATGAAATCTCGAATAGTCTCCTTTCCTCCTAAAATTGAAACAAGTCTGTCTAGCCCAAATGCAATCCCACCGTGAGGAGGAGCTCCAAATTTAAAAGCACCAATTAAAAATCCAAATTGTGATTCAGCTTCAGTATCAGAAAAACCTAAAAGATTAAATATTTGTTTTTGAAGTTTTGAATCATGAATTCGTATTGATCCTCCTCCAATTTCATTTCCGTTTAGAACAAGATCGTATGCATTTGCTTTTACTTTTTCAGGGTAGGTTTCGAGCAATTTTATGTCTTGTATTTTTGGAGAGGTAAAAGGATGATGCATGGCATGATAACGATTTGATTCTTCATCCCACTCTAATAGAGGAAAATCAGTCACCCAAAGAGGAGCAAAAATATTAGGTTTTCTAAGATTTCTACTTTCAGCAACAGCAAGTCTTAATTCTCCTAGTTGTTTTAAAGTTTTTTTAGTTTCTCCAGAAAGAATGAAAATCAAATCACCAGAATTAGCTTTGGTTATTTTAGCCCATTCTAAAAGATCACTTTCAGAATAAAATTTGTCAACTGAAGATTTAAAAGATTTGTCTTCGTTGTATTTTACCCAGACCATCCCTTTTGCTCCAATCTGAGGTTTTTTCACCCAGCCTACCCAGTTATCAATCTCCTTTCTGCTTAGAGAAGCTCCATTTTTTATTGAAAACCCTACAATTATTTGTTCATTATCAAAAACACTAAATCCTTTGCCTTTAGCTTTATCAGTAATGTCTCCGAATTTCATTTCAAATCGAATATCTGGCTTATCGCTTCCGTAACTTTTAATTGCGTCATCAAAAGTAATTCTTGGAAAGGAATCGACTTTGTAATTATTTATCTTCATAATTAAATGAGAAATCAAACTTTCAAATTGACTTAAAATATCTTCTTGGTCTACAAAACTCATTTCACAATCTATTTGAGTGAATTCTGGTTGTCTGTCAGCTCGAAGATCTTCATCTCTAAAACATTTTACTATTTGAAAATATCTATCAATTCCCCCAACCATTAAAAGTTGCTTGAAGGTTTGTGGAGACTGGGGTAATGCATAAAACTCACCTGAATTCATCCTTGATGGAACAATAAAATCTCTAGCTCCTTCGGGAGTAGATTTTATCAAATAAGGAGTTTCAATATCAATAAAACCCTCATTACTCAAATAATTCCTCACCTCCATTGTAACTTTATGTCTAAAAATTAAATTATCTCTAACTTTATTTCTTCTAATGTCAAGGTATCTATACTGCATTCTAATTTCTTCGCCACCATCTGTTTTATCTTCTATTGTAAATGGTGGAGTTTCGGATGCATTTAAAATAGTTAACTGATTAACCAGTAGTTCAATATTTCCAGTATGAAGTTCAGCATTTTTTGATTCTCTCTCAATTACTTTTCCAGTGACTTGAATTACGAATTCCCTGGAAAGTTTCTTTGCACTTTCAAAGACTTTGTTTGTTGATCTTTTTTCGTCAAAAACTAGTTGAGTAATTCCATAACGATCTCTTAAATCTATCCATACAATAAAACCTTTATCTCTAATTTTTTGAACCCATCCAGACAGGGTAACAGTTTTATCTATATCAGTCAAATTTAATTGTCCGCAGGTGTGTGATCTAAGCATATCTATAAAATATAGTATAAAGGTATTAAGTTATTACTTTTTAATCCCTCTCCAATTGTTAATAGTTAATTTAACTTGATATACAATGTAAAAACAACTGGGTACAATAAATAGAGTTAAAAATGTAGCAAAGGTAAGACCAAATATAACTGTCCAAGCAAGTGGCCCCCAGAAAATAACGTTATCTCCTCCAATAAATATTTTTGGATCCCATTCGGTTATTAAGGAAAAGAAATCAATATTTAGTCCTGTAGCTAAAGGTATTAAACCTAAAATTGTTGTTATTGCTGTAAGAAGAACTGGACGAAGTCTAGCAGCACCTCCATAAACAATTGCTTCACGCGCATCTAATTTTGGAAGTAAATTTTTAAAACTAATACCTAAATCTTCTTTTTTCCTGGCAATTAATAGTTGAGTGTAATCAATTAAAACCACTCCATTATTAACAACAATTCCAGACAAGGCTATTATCCCCATCATAGTCATCATAATTACAAACGGCATATTAAATAAACTTATACCATATAGAACTCCTGTAAAGCTTAAGAAAATTGACAACAGAATAATGAGGGGGTTTGATATAGAATTAAATTGAAGAACTAATAAAAACAGTATCATTCCCAAGGCTGCTGCAAGGGCTGATAATAAAAAACGCATATTTTTATCCTGCTCTTCAATTTCTCCAGTAAATTTTAACTCAATATTAGATTTGATTTTATCAAAGTTTGAAACACTTTCTTTAACGTTAGCCACAACTGCATTTCCATTATAACCTGCTAATATTGGAGAATATAGTGTTACAACTCTTTTCAGGTCTCGATGTTTAATCGCATTAAAAGAAACAGAATTTTTATATTTCACAAGAGTACTGAGAGGAATTTTCTTAATCTTTCCACTAGCCTGATCTCTAAAAACAATATACTGGTCTAACAATTGATCAATAAAACTTCTATCCTTTTTGTTAAATCTTACATTTATATCATAATCTTCTCCCTCATTTTTATACACACCAGCCTTTTCTCCAAAAACGGAACCTCTAAGTTGCTGTCCAATTTGACCTGCAGTAACTCCAAGTGATCCTGCTTTTTCTCTATCTATTTCAATTATCATACCGGGTTTACTTTTGTTGACGTCAATTTTCAAACCCTCAACTCCAGGTATGTTTTCAGATACCAAATAACTTTTTAAGCCTTCTGCGGTTTGAATTAGTTCATCATAATTTTCACCAAAAATCTCAATATTTACAGGATATCCTGCAGGAGGGCCTTTTGAGTCTTTTTCAACAGAAACAGAAACTCCAGCATATTTATCTTTTAACTTTTTCTGTAACTCCTTCCTGAGAGTTTCACTCGATAGTCCACGTCTATATTTGAATTGTGAAGTAGTTATGGTAATTTTAGATTTATGTGGCATATCTTGGTCACCTCCATTATCAACTTCAGGATTTTGTGATCCTAAGCCAACAAACGTGACATTAGAGTCTATCATAAAATTATCTCCATTATCAATGTATTTAGCATTATTCAAAACCTTAAGTACATCACCTTCAATTAATTTTGAAACGGAGTTTGTCTTATTTATTGAAGTTCCAACTGGATATTCAATATAAATGAAAATTTGTTGAGGTTGATTTTCTGGAAAAAACTCAACTTTTGGAGCAGATAATCCCAAAATAACAAATGAAGAAAAAAGTAAAGCAATAGTCCCAGTTAACAATAAAAAAGGAGTTTTACCAGACAATGAAAATCGTAAAACTTTGGTATAGATTTTCTCTAAACTCACAAGACTGACAGTTCTAAAATATAGAGCCCATTTTTTTATAAAAAGTTTGTATGCCCATAAAAAAACATTTAGTAATAATAATAAAGTTCCAAGACCCCTGAATTTTCCTGGAAAAAAGATTAAGATAGCCCCCATCCCAGATAAGAAAAAAGTTACTCTTCGAAGTTTTTTTTTGCTAATTATTTTGTCTTTAGTACTCATGAACTTTGAAACAAGCATCGAATTAAAAAAAATGGCAACAATCAAAGAAGATCCCAAGACAATTGAGAGAGTGAATGGGAAATAGATCATAAATTTACCTATTGTTCCAGGCCAAAAACCTAAAGGAATAAATGCAGCAACTGTTGTTGCGGTTGAAACTATTATTGGTGTTGCGATTTCTCCAATTCCTTTTTTGGCAGCCTCTATTTTTGACATCCCTTCTTTCTCCATCAGACGATAAGCGTTTTCAACAACAACAATTCCGTTGTCAACTAACATTCCCATACCCATAATTAAACCAAAAAGAACCATTGTGTTTATTGTACTTCCTAAAAAGTTTAATATCATAAAAGACATAAGCATTGACATTGGGATAGCAAATCCAACAAAAAGCGAATTCCTAAACCCTAAAAAGAACATTAAAACAGTAACGACCAGAATTACACCAAAAATTATATTATTTACTAAATCACTCACTATATTTTTTGTTGTATTGGACTGATCATTTGAAATCTCAATATTAATTGAACTTGGAAAATTTGCAGATTTGACATCTTTAATTGTTGTACGAATTTTTTCAACAGTCTTAATTAAATTTTTTCCACTTCGTTTCTTAACATCCAATACAAGTGCTGTATTTCCATTTGATCTTGCATAAGAATTTTTTTCTTTTTCTTTAAAATTAATTGTAGAAAAATCTTTTAAATACACTACCCCGTTTTGAGTTTTTATAACAAAATTGTTTAAATCTTTTGGAGAATTTATTTCTCCCAAAACTCTTACATTTCTCCTTGTACCGTCACCTTCAATACTACCTGCGGAAACGGTATTATTCTCTCTTTGAATAGTATTTATAACATCTTTAAAAGAAACTGACAATGAAGTCATTTTTAGAAGGTCAATAGCAACTTCAATTTCAAAATCCTGAACACCTCTTAATGCAACTTCTTTAACTTCAGACATTTGCTCAATTTTATCTTGAAGTAGTTCCGCATAAAACTTCATTTCTCTTATTGGAATATCTCCTGTCAATCCAATATTTAGAATTGGTATTTCTTCAGAAATAGTTAAAGCAAAAACATTTGGTTCGACTTTCGCATTATTAAAAGTTGGCCAATCCGATCCAGATGTTATTAAATCAACTTTATCTTTAACCTGAATTTTAGCATTTACATTAGAGATTCCTTCATCAAATTCAACAGTTATTAATGAAACATTTTCTCTTGATGTTGATACAATATCGACAAGATTTTTAACACCCTTTAGCTCTTCTTCAAGAGGATCTGTAATTAGTCTTTCTATGTCTTCAGCAGTATTTCCAGGAAAAACAGAACTTACAAAGATTTGATTTTCTTTTATTTCTGGATAATTTTCTCTAGCCATTGAAAAGTAAGCTGAGACACCTAAGAATAAAAAAACGCCGATGATTACATAAATTACTGTACTCCTATCAATTGCCCAAGAGGATGGCTTAAACTCTTTTAATTCTGATGATTTTTTCATTTGGGAAATATCTTTAGAAGTTTATTGATTTTACTATTTGCCCATCTTTAACTTGTCGAATTCCATCTTCAATAATAAGGTCACCACTTTTAAGTCCCTCTAAAATTTCTATTTTATTTTCTGATGTTTTACCTAATCGAACAAAAGTCTTGACTGCTGTGTACATATTTTGTTCAAGATCTAGTGGATATAACTTTAAAACATAAAATTCATTTTTACTATTTTCAATAATATTTTTTTCAGACACTAAAATTGCTTTGGGGTTTTCATAATCATTGATAAAGATCTTTGCAGTCATATTGGGTTTAAAATCATTATTTTTATTTTTAAGTATAATTTCAATCTTGAAATTTCTATTACTCGGATTTATAACATTTCCAACTGAAGATATTTTGGTTAAAACTGTAGAAGAAATTACCGGAATAAAAACTATAACTTCAGAATTTATTTTTACATTTCCAATATGAGTTTCTGGAATTTCAGCTTTTACCTTAATTTCTTCAAGATTTATAATTCTTAAAACAGGAGTTATTCCGGGATTAACATTACTCCCTAAATCAGAAATTAATTCATCAATTACTCCATCAAAAGGAGCAACTATTTTTGATTTTAGGATTTGATTTTTTATTTGATCTATACTTTTCTTTAAAATTAAATAATTAGTTTCTGATTGTAAAAATTGTATTTCAGACCCTATTTTTTGTTCCCATAATCTAGACTGTCTTTCGTAAGTTGTTTTAGCTAATTTTAACTTTAATTTCATTTGTTCCAGCTGGGCAACTATCCCCTCGTTTTCGAGCTCTACCAGAACACTACCTTTAAAAACTTTTTGCCCTTCTTTAACATTTATGAATTTAATAATTCCTGGAATTTCTGGATAAAGCTTTAAATTTTTGTCTGAATTCAATCCACCTTGAACTTCAATATAATGTTTAAAAGGTTTATTTTCAACCAAGTAATTTGTTACAATTGGAATTTTTTTATTTTCATCTAAATTAATGATTGCCTCATTTAATTTTTTTAATTCCTTTTGAAGAATATTAATTTCTCTACTAATTTCAGTCTTTTCATCTTGAACCAACCTTAGATTATTAGAATTGATAATAGATGTAATATCTTTTTTTTCAATATCGTTACAACTAAATAACATAAGGGTTAAAGAAAAAATGTATATGTTTGATTTCATCATTTTTATTTATTTGTAATATTTAAGAGTGTTTCAAATTCAATTTTTTTGGAAGCTAAGTTCTTTAATGCATTTAAATATTTATTTTGTGCAGCATAAAGCTGCGTTTGAGCTTGTCTGAGATCAAAACTACTTACGATCCCTTGGGAAAACTTTATTTTATTTTTTCTTTCTATACTTTCCGCAAGTTTCATATTACTTTTTGTTGTATAAAAATCATCAAGTCCTAGCTCGTAATTTGCTTTTGCATTTTTCAATGTGACCTTTATCTGTTTTTCTAGTGTTTCAAGTTTAGTTTTGGATTGTTCATAGGATATTTTTGCCATTTGAGAGCTTGCCGACCTTCCAAACGAACTGAATATAGGCACCTTAAGATTCACCCCAAACAAAGCAGATCCAAACCATTTTTGATTTTGTTTATTGAATAAAAAAGAATTGTTGTTTCCAGTATAAGCGCCACTTAAAAAGGTGGATAGTGTTGGGAGAGACTTTGTTTGTTCTAACTTATATTCAAGTCTTTTATATTCAACATTGGTGTTTGCTATTTTTACATCAATATTTGAATTTAAATCCCATGACTCTATTAATGGAATTTCAATGGCCAGGGAATCTATAATGGATTCTATAGAACTTGTAAGAGTAAGTTCATCTTCAATATTATATCCCAAAGATATTTTAAGTATATCTTTTGATAATAAATTAAATTGATAAGCAAATTTTCTTTTTGATTTTAACTCCGATAATGTAATTTTTAATTGTTCGACACTCTGTTGTTCTGAAAAACCATTTTCAAAAATTTTTTTCGCCTCATTAAGAGCATCCTCTAAATTTCTTATGTTTTTATCGAGTATAGTAATGTTTTCAATTGAAAGCAAGGTGTTTAGATATGCGTTATAAACTGATTTCTTTACCTCAATATTTGTTTTTTTTAGTGCATTATCAGAAACTTCTAAATAAGTTTTAGTTGCCTTTACTCCTAAAAGATATGAACCGTCAAAAATTATCTGGGTAATCCTGGCAGACCCAACTAGGCTCTGTTCAGTTCCAAAGCTAACCTCTGCAAAGTCTCCTTCTTTACCTCCGAAAAATTGAGCAGGAATTAATGAAACTGGCATTTCTAAAAAATTGGTATAGTCAAAGTTTGCTTTTACTTGAGGTAGTCCGATTGCGATTGTTTTCCATTTTTCTTTGTAAGCCTTATCAATATCACGCTTTGCATTAATAATCTCTGGATTGTTTTCAAGTGCAAAAATTGTTGCTTCAGAAAGGCTAAGCTCTTTGGGGGAACTTTGTGCATTTAAATTAAGTAGTAAAAAAAACAAAAAACCTACAAATGTTTTCATGATTCCGATTTATTATAAATTCTATTTAAAAGTGTTATACCTTTTTTTGTTGAGATAGCTCTTAGATGGTATTCTATAAAATCCTCAATAACTTTTTCCAATTTAAATTCATCCAAGGGAAAGAGCTTAATATCACGAACACCTCTCATTCCGTTAATATATATTCTTGTGATAAAGTCTGTGTTTATTTCTTTTCTGAAATATCCTAATTTAATACCATTTAGGAGGCTCTTTTGGAAAATGTCTCTAACAAGGTCAAGCTCCCTATCTTTTAGATTTTCATATATTTCAGGATAAAATTTTTGAAGTTGAAATTGAGGAGAAGTTTCAGTACTTCCCATAATTTTCATTGCTTCTTTTTTAATTTGAAAAAGTGAAATTATTGGATTTTTTTCATTTTTTCTTATTTCTTTAAATGTCGCAATAATTTTCCCCTGAATTGATTCAGAACAAGCAATTATAAGCTTATTTTTATTTTCAAAAAATTGGTATATAGTTTTTTTTGAAATGCTCATAGATTGAGCAAGATCGTCCATTGTGACACTCTTGAACCCAATTGACAAGAATAATTCGGAAGCTTTATGTATTATTTTTTCTTTCACAAGTTGCAAATATACAAAAGGAAACTATAAAAACTATAAAAGTTTCCATTGTTTATTTTGAGAGATCTTTAGATTATTTATTTACATTTATAAAAAATTTTTTCATGCCCATTATTGAGGAATATCATCAAATATTTTTAGGATACTTAAAGAAAAACTTACCAAAAAAGTCTCCAGAAAATCTTTATAAACCATCTAGATATATCCTTGAATTAGGGGGTAAGAGAATTCGTCCTATTTTAACACTAATTTCTACCGAAGTTTTTGGTGGACATGTCAAAAATGCATTACCAGCTGCTCTTGCAATAGAAGTTTTTCATAATTTCTCGTTAGTTCATGATGACATAATGGATGAAGCTCCGTTGAGGCGAGGAAAAGATACTGTTCATAAGAAATGGGATATAAATACAGCTATTCTTTCTGGTGATATGATGTTAATATGGTCCTATGAGCTTCTTCAAGAATATCCGTCAGAAATAAGTCATTCATTAACTAAAATATTTTCTCAAATAGCAAGAAAGGTTTGTGAGGGGCAACAATTAGATATGGATTTTCCGACTCAAAAAAATATATCTATTGAAGATTATATGGGAATGATTGAAAATAAAACAGCAGTTTTAATTGGATGTGCACTTGCTGTTGGGGCTATAATATCGAAAGTAAAAAATAAACAGGTAGATGAAATTTTTAATATTGGAGTAGAATTAGGAATAGCTTTTCAATTGCAAGATGATTATTTGGATGTTTTTGCAGATGTCAATAAATTTGGAAAACAATTAGGTGGTGATATAATCGAAAATAAAAAAACCTTTCTTCACTTATACGTTATGGCAAATTCATCTAATGAAGTTAAAAATGAATTTAACAAATGGATTACTATTAATCCAGACAATCCGACTGAAAAAATAATTGCAGTCACTTCAATTTATAAGTCTAGTGGGGCCGAAAAAGCCATCATAGATAAGATCAAATACTTATCACAATCCGTTCTACTTAAAATTGATAAATTAGAATTGAATAGAAGTAAAAAAAATTTATTACTTGGTTTTGTAAATAAATTAGTGGACAGAGATTTTTAAAAAACTCTTTTAATCAAAGCCTGAATAAACCACTTTTTTTTAAAAGTTAGCATTAATTTTAATTCTTCAAAAAACGTAGTCTTATTATCCAAAAACTTAAAAATGATTTTTGGATCATTATTTTCAAACATTATTTTGAATATCGAACTTCCCAAACTATTATACTTATTAAGAACATCTAAAAAAAGCAAATCATAAAACCAAAACCGGTTGGTTTTCTCAAATTCATTTAATGGTCTGTCTTTTTTAAGAAACGAGACTAGTTCTTTGGCTTTAGAAACTGTGTTTAAAAAAGTGTAACCTGTACTTGCCTTGGTCCATCCTCCTGCAGTTCCAATATAAAGTAGAGTTTTAGAATTATTTGATTTAAAGTTATAAGAAGTCATAGGAATATTTCCTTGTTCAGTCTCAAGTACCTTATAAGTGCCAGAATTATGATTTTCAAGATATGTTTTGATTGACTCAGTATACTCTTGTTTTTCTAACAGATTTTCTGAAAAAAGAGTATACTCAACAAGAGCCTTCGTTTTTGAAAATGGTAATACATAAATAAATCTAGTTGAGTTTTTCTGTGGAATATCAAAGTCCATAAATGTAACAACATTTGGATTAAATATTTCATTTTTAGTTTCAACTAATTGACCAATAAAATGTTGTTTTAAAAATGGATATTTATTTTGATTTGAAATTAGGTTAAAATCTAAAATACTTGAAAATATTTTATCACCATAAAAGTTTTCTTCATTTGTAAATACAGTATTTGTATTTTTATCAATCTTAATAATTTCTGCATTTAAATATGTTAAATTATCATATTTTGATTTTAAATCTTTGAAATTATTGTAAAAATCAATTCCTCTAATGAGTTTATACTTGTAAGGTTCGATTTTAAATTTTTTTTTAAAACGATTAGCCTTAAAAAGAGCATAATCCCATTTTTTACTTACCATATTATCTAATTCACCTTCATCTTTTTCCCAAAAACACCAGGATCTATCGTTTACAGACTTAGAGTCTCGTTCTATTAATAAAATTTTTTTATCTGAAAAAAATGGATCTGAAACCAGGTTATTTGCTAATAGCATCCCGGATGCACCACCACCACAAATTATATAATTGAATTTTTTTATTTTCATAAGGAATTATCTCAAAAGTATATAATTAAAATTAATACCCTTATTTATTTATTTATTTTTTTAATAAATGTTTTGTAGTATAAAACTTTATGATAGTTTTGTGTCATATCTTTATATATGGACTATATAATTTCATTTTTTGAATCAATCAATCCTGTTTTAGGAGCGCTTTATGCTACTGTTTTTACATGGGGATTAACCGCATTTGGAGCTTCTTTTGTTTTCTTTTTTAAAACAATGAATAGAGCTGTATTAGATGGAATGCTTGGTTTCACAGGAGGAGTTATGGTCGCGGCAAGCTTTTGGAGTCTTTTATCTCCTGCTATTGAAATGACTCCAGGATCTGGATTTGAAAAGGTCATTCCTGCTGCGATAGGTTTTGGTTTGGGTGCAATTTTTTTATTTTCCCTCGATAAGATACTTCCTCATATTCATATTAATTTTAAAGAAACCGAAGGGATTAAAACACCTTGGAGAAGAACCACTTTAATGGTTTTGGCAATTACTCTTCATAATATTCCTGAAGGATTGGCGGTTGGTGTATTGTTTGGTGGGGTAGCGTCTGGTATTCCAGAAGCTTCCATAGCTGGTGCTGTAACTTTGGCAATAGGGATAGGTATTCAAAATTTTCCCGAAGGAATCGCGGTTGCAATGCCTCTAAGAAGGCAAGGAGTCAGCCGATTTAAAAGTTTTTGGTATGGACAGTTATCAGCTATTGTTGAACCAATTGCTGCAGTTATTGGAGCAATTGCAGTGACTTTTTTCACCCCTATCCTTCCTTACGCATTAGCGTTTGCAGCAGGAGCTATGATTTTTGTAGTGGTGGAAGAAGTGATTCCAGAGACTCAGCAAGATAATAATACTGACATTGCTACCCTTGGTTTTATAGGTGGGTTTATAGTCATGATGATTCTAGATGTATCGCTTGGTTAATTTTATTTTTAAATTGGATTCCAACCTTGGGCTGTTAATTCTATTTGCTGGTTTAAACCATTTATTAGTTTTCCACCGGTTTCATTATCGGTAAAGTGACCAATTATAGTTAAATAAGGATGGTTTTTAATTTTATCATAATTAGATTGTGGGATAGCCATTAACAGTTCATAATCTTCTCCACCATTAAGCGCAGCAGTAGTTGGATTGATTCTAAACTCTTCACATATTTTAATTACTTCAGGATCTATGGGGATTTTTTCTTCATATAGGTGGCATCCTAATCCAGAAGATTTACACAAATGAAGGGTTTCTGAAGAAAGACCATCACTGATATCTATCATAGCATTCGGTGTAATTTTCAAATCATTTAAAAGTTCAATAATATCTTTTCTAGCTTCAGGCTTCAGCTGTCTACCTATACTGTATGTGTAGGAGTCTAGGTCGGGCTGAACCTTGGGGTTAACTTTAAAAACAGCCTTTTCACGCTCTAAAACTTGGAGTCCAGCATAAGCCCCCCCTAGATCACCAGAAACCACTAATAAGTCATTATTTTTAGCCCCACCTCTCTTGGAAATATTTTTTGGCTTGACCTGTCCAATTGCTGTTATTGAAATTACCATCCCTTTAGTTGAGCTGGTTGTATCTCCTCCAACCAAGTCTACTTTGTATTTAGAGCACGCTGCCCTAATTCCGTCGTAAAACTCTTCTAAAGCTTCAACTGTAAAGCGATTTGAAATAGCTAAAGAAACTGTTATTTGACTTGGTTTCGCATTCATTGAATAAATATCAGAAAGATTAACGACTACAGCTTTATATCCAAGATGCTTTAAAGGAACATATGACAAGTCAAAATGAATACCTTCAATAAGCAGGTCGGTACTTATTGCGCTCAAATTACTTTTAAAATCAATTATGCAGGCGTCATCACCAATGCCGATTTTTGAAGAAGGGTTGACGATAGAAAATCTTTTTGTTAAATGATTTATTAACTCAAATTCTCCTAGATTTTCTATGGGTGTTATTTTTGTATTTTTATTTTCTAGCATTCGGTAAAAGTACATAAATAGGTCTATGCTTTCAAATAGGATTTTTTAGATATGAATTCATTAAATTGCGATATGAAAAAAAAGTTCCTGTTATTCATTTTTTTAGCAACATTTATTTCTTGTAACAAATATGAATATGAGATAATAAAGGAATCAATTATTAATCCAGATGATGGTGACGAATCACTAATATCAGCTGACGTCGCAAGTAATAAAATTACATTATGTGAAAATGGATTTGCTAATGGATACCCTTGCAGTGGCATGAATCTTTTTAGTCAGGTTACATTAACCGAATTTAAAAGTGACTTTGCTAATGATAATTGGGGTTGGACTGATCGTGAAACAAGAAAGGAATATGTTATTCAGGGGCTAAATGACGGAACTGCTTTTGTTGACATAAGTGATCCACTTAATCCTATTTATCTTGCTAAGATATCTGTATCTACTCCAAGTACTTGGAGGGATATCAAAGTTTTTAAAAATCATGCTTTTATTGTTTCTGAAGCAAATGATCATGGACTCCAAATATTTGACTTAAAAAGGTTAAGAGATATCAGCACATTTCAAAATTTGATCCCAGATAAAAGATTGAATTCTTTTGGAAGTGCTCATAATATTGCGATTAACGAAAATACGGGTTTTGCTTATATTATTGGAAGCCAGAGATATTCTGGTGGTCCGTTATTTATTGACATAAATGACCCAAAAAACCCTGAAGAGGTTGGTGGATATAGAAATATGGGATATTCTCATGATGCACAAGTTGTAATATACCATGGTCCAGATGAAAGATATGTTGGTAAAGAAATATATATTGGGAGCAATAGTGATGGGGGGTCAAATAATAAAGTTGTTATTGTTGATGTAACAGATAAAAGTAATCCAGAATTAATAACTACTAAATCCTACGGAGGCTCAGGTTATGCTCATCAGAGCTGGTTATCAATGGATCATAAATATTTATTTTTTGGAGACGAATTAGATGAATATTATTATGGCGGAAATACAAAAACATATGTTTTTGATATGACTCGTTTAACGGATCCAGAGCTATCATTTACATACAATGGAACAACGACAGCGATCGATCATAACGGGTATGTTGTTGGAGGCTTATATTATTTGTCAAATTATACTGCTGGACTTCGAGTAATGGATATTTCACAAATTCAAAACAACAGTATGGATGAGGTCATGTATTTTGATACTTATCCCGAAAGTGATTTAGGAAGTTTTAATGGTGTTTGGAATATTTACCCTTTTTTTCAAAGTGGAATCATTGCTATAAGCGACAGTAATAGCGGTCTTTTTCTTGTAAAAGCATCTGATTAAATGAGAAAAAAATTAATAGTTGTATTTCTTTTAATTTTTTCATGTTCGCCTGATTTTTCGGAAATAGGTCTGTACGATTTAATATTTATTGAAAATAATTTAAAGGTTACTCAAATTATTGGTGGCAGCGATGAAGATGTTGTTAAAAAAGTTGTTTCAACACAGGATGGAGGTTTTGTTATCGTTGGCCAAACCAAGAGTAAGGATGGTCATTTTAAAAACAAAAATAGAGAAGGAAATGATATTTTTTTAACCAAATTTGATTATGATGGTAAAATAGTTTGGACCAACACTTACGGGGGGTCGGATGATGATATTGGAAACGATGTAATCGAGTCTTATGATGGAAGTTTCTATATAATTGGCTATAGTAAAAGTGATGATGGTGATGCTAGCATCAACATGGGTCAACATGATAATTGGCTTTTAAAAACAGATTCTTTTGGAAAACTACTTTGGGAAAAAAGTTATGGTTTTGCTGGACATGATCATGCATATAATATTATTAAAACAAGCGATGGCGGATTATTTTTCAATGGATTCCTCGACGTTACAGCCTCTGAAGGTCAGGGTAGCACACTCAGGCACGGGGTTGGAGAGTTTTGGTGTCATAAAGTAAACATGAATGGAGATTTGGTTTGGAGAAGATACTTTGGAGGATCAAACAATGATAGATCATACGATTCAATCGAAACAGAGGATGGAGGCTTTATTTTAGTTGGCACATCGGAAAGTCAAGATGTTGAGATTTCAAATTCATTTGGCAGTTATGATGTGTGGATAATAAAACTTTCCTCAAATGGAGAACTGATGTGGGAAAAATCGTATGGAGGATCTGCAATTGACGAGGGGGTAATTATAATTAAAAATCAAGATAATAATTACACGATTTTAGGAAACACAAATAGTCCAAAAATCAAAGAACTTAAAACCAAAGGATTAAATGATTTTATGTTTATTAACATTGATTCTTCGGGAAATATATTGAGTAAAATGAGGTATGGTAGTCCTCAATTTGATTATGCAAAAGACGTAGTACAAACTTTAGATGGAAGTTATTTTGTAATAGGTTATTCAAGAAACCCATTGAATACTGAAGGAGTAAGTCTTCCAAATAATGCTGTTTTTTTAACTCAAATTCAGCCAAGCGGTATTGTACAAAACTCCTGGAAAATTATGGGTGATGGTGAGGACCTGGGTAGTTCAATTTCTCAGCTTAAAAACGGCTCGTTAGTTTTGGTTGGGACTACGGAAAGTGATAATGGAGATTTTAGTGTAAAAAAGTCAATTGATACTGATGTTTTTGTTGCTATTTTGAATGAATAAATATTAGTTTTTTTATTATCAATATTTTCAGATCAAAACCTTTATAAACTAAGTATTGCTTATATTTGTGGTCAATTGATCAATTTTTGAAAAGATGATTAAAGTTTCCGCTTCGGCAAAAAATAAAGTTAGAACTTTAATGAGGGAAGAAGGTTTTGATCCCAACGAAGCTTATGTTAGGGTTGGAGTAAAAAGTGGTGGCTGTTCAGGATTGTCATATGATCTTAACTTTGACAACGAAGCCAACATTAAAGATAAGCTTTATGAAGATAATGATGTTAAAATTATAGTTGACAAAAAAAGTCTTCTTTATTTAATCGGAACGACATTGGAGTATTCTGGGGGACTTAACGGAAAAGGGTTTGTGTTTAATAATCCAAATGCACAAAGAACTTGTGGATGTGGAGAGAGTTTTTCTCTTTAAAAAAAAATATTTTATGGCTTACACTGAAGATGAATTAAAAAAAGAGCTTGAGACAAAGGAATACGAATATGGCTTCTATACTGATATAGAGTCAGAAACTTTTCCTATTGGACTCAACGAAAAAGTTGTTTGTGCAATTTCAAAAAAGAAAAACGAACCCCAGTGGATGACTGACTGGAGAATTGATGCATATAGAGCTTGGCTGAACATGGACGAACCTGATTGGGCAAATGTAAACTATAATAAGCCAGATTTTCAAGCAATATCATATTATTCAGCTCCTAAAGAAAAGACTCAATACAAAAGTCTTGATGAAGTTGATCCAGAGTTATTAGAAACTTTTAATAAACTAGGGATTTCTATTGACGAGCAAAAAAAGCTTTCTGGAGTAGCTATGGATATTGTTGTTGATTCAGTTTCAGTAGCAACAACATTCAGAGATACTTTAGCGAAAAAAGGAATTATTTTTTGTCCAATTTCTGAGGCAATAAAAAACCACCCGAAATTAGTTAAAAAATATATTGGAACTATAATCCCACCAAAAGATAATTATTACGCAGCATTAAATTCAGCAGTTTTCTCGGATGGGTCGTTTTGCTATATACCAAAAGGCATTAAATGTCCGATGGAATTATCTACATATTTTAGAATAAATCAAGGAGGAACAGGTCAGTTTGAGAGAACACTGGTTATTGCTGATGAAGGAAGTTTTGTAAGTTATCTGGAAGGCTGCACTGCTCCTTCAAGAGATGAAAATCAATTACATGCTGCGGTTGTTGAATTAATAGCTCATGATGATGCTGAAATTAAATATTCAACTGTCCAAAACTGGTTTCCTGGAAATAAAGAAGGCAAAGGAGGAGTTTACAATTTTGTAACTAAAAGAGGTATTTGCCACAAAAATTCAAAAATTTCATGGACCCAAGTCGAAACTGGTTCTGCAGTAACTTGGAAATATCCTTCGTGTATTTTAAAAGGAGATAATTCAATAGGGGAATTTTATTCTATTGCTGTAACAAATAATTATCAACAAGCAGATACAGGAACAAAGATGATTCACATCGGTAAAAACACAAGAAGTACAATAATCTCAAAAGGAATTTCAGCAGGAAAATCACAAAATAGCTACAGGGGTTTAGTTCAAGTAAATTCTAGAGCTGACAATGCAAGAAATTTTTCACAATGTGATTCTTTATTAATGGGGAATGAATGTGGAGCTCATACTTTTCCTTATATAGAGGCTAGAAATAATTCTGCACAAATAGAACACGAAGCAACAACCAGTAAAATAGGTGAAGACCAAATATTTTATTGTAATCAAAGAGGTATTGATACTGAAAAAGCAATAGCTCTTATTGTTAATGGGTTCAGTAAAGAAGTTTTAAATAAACTACCAATGGAGTTCGCAGTTGAAGCTCAAAAACTATTAGAAATCTCCCTCGAAGGATCGGTGGGATAAATACTACATTAATATGCTAACTATAGAAAATCTACATGCTTCCGTTGATGGTAAGTCCATACTTAAAGGTATTGACTTGGATGTTAAGGCGGGAGAAATTCATGCAATAATGGGTCCAAACGGGTCAGGAAAAAGTACTTTATCATCAGTTATTGCTGGAAATGAGACCTATCAAATAACAAAAGGTAATATTCTTTTAAATGGTGAAGACATAAACGAACTAGATGCTGAGGAGAGAGCTCATAAAGGAGTTTTTATGTCTTTTCAGTACCCTGTTGAGATACCAGGAGTTAGTGTTACAAATTTTATTAAAACAGCAATCAATTCGTCAAGAAAAGCTCGGGGTTTAGAAGATATGCCGGCAAGTGAAATGTTAAAAAAAATAAGACAAAAAGCTGCACTTCTAGAAATTGATACTAAGTTCCTTTCTCGTTCTTTAAATGAAGGTTTCTCTGGAGGAGAAAAAAAACGAAATGAAATTTTTCAAATGGCAATGTTAGAACCAAAATTATCAATACTTGATGAAACTGATTCTGGACTGGATATAGATGCTCTTAAAATTGTATCCAATGGGGTTAATAAATTAAGAAATAAAAATAATGCGGTAATTATCATCACTCATTATCAAAGACTCTTAAATTACATTGCTCCTGATTTTGTTCATGTTTTACATGATGGAAAAATTGTTAAATCAGGAACAAAAGACTTGGCTCATGAATTGGAAGCTAAGGGGTATGATTGGATTAAAAAAGAATCAGTTTAATGGAGTTAAAAGAAAAATTACTAGACTCTCACCTTGCTTTTGAAGAAGATTCAGAAGTCAATGAAACCATTCAGAATTTTAGAACCAAAGCTTTGAGAGTTTTTGAAAAAAAAGGATTTCCAACTAAAAAAGTAGAAGCATGGAAATATACTTCTTTAGCTCCCATAGTAAATAAAGATTATGCTTTGTTTCCTAAAACGGATTCAGGGGTCGAGCTTAAAGATGTTAAGCCTTTTTTTCTATATGATATAGATACTTATAAAGTTATTTTTATTGATGGCGTTTATAGTCCTTTTCTTTCAGAAACGACTCATGACGGATTGGATGTATGTCTTTTGTCAGCTGCACTTAGTAAACAAAAATACAAATCAATCATCGATAGGTATTTTAATAAAATTGCGATTAAAGACGAAAGTTTAACTGCCCTAAATACAGCATTTGCTAGGGAAGGTGCTTATGTATATATTCCAAAAAGTAAAGTTTCGGAAAAACCAATTGAGATTATTCATTTTTCCACTGGCAAACAAAAAGCTTTATGGCTTCAACCTAGAAATCTTATTGTAGTTGAAGAAAACGCTCAAGTTCAAATAATTGAAAGGCATCAAAGTTTGAGTACTCATGATGTAGTAACTAATTCTGTTACTGAAATATATGCTCATAAAGACTCTTTTGTTGATTATTATAAAATTCAAAACGACTTGGACTCAGCAAGTTTAATTGATAATACTTACATAGCCCAAGAAAAAAATAGTCACGCTAGTGTTCACACATTTTCTTTTGGGGGAAAACTAATTAGAAATAATTTAAATTATTTCCATAGGAGCCAAAATATAATGTCAACTTTAAAAGGATTAACAATATTAAAAGGAAAACAACACGTTGACCATAACACTTTGGTTAATCACTCAAAACCAAATTGTGAGAGTCATCAGGACTACAAGGGAATTTATTCGGAACAATCTAAAGGAGTTTTTAACGGAAAGATATTTGTAGATAAAATAGCCCAAAAAACGAATGCTTTTCAACAAAGTAATAATATACTTATTGATGATAAAGCTACAATAAATTCAAAACCACAACTTGAAATTTTTGCTGATGATGTTAAATGTTCCCATGGATGCACAATTGGTCAACTTGATGAAGACACTCTTTTTTATTTGAGGTCTAGAGGTATACCTAGGAAAGAAGCAAAAGCGTTATTAACATATGCATTTGCAAATAATATTTTGCAAAGCGTTAAGATTAATGTTTTGAAAAAAGAAATAAATGGGCAAATTGCAGAAAAGTTAGGAGTTAATTTAGGTTTTGACTTATAATGATAGATGTAAAAAAAATACGTAGCGATTTTCCGATTCTGAAAAGACAGATTAATGGAAAACAATTGGTATATTTTGATAATGCTGCAACATCTCAAACCCCTCAGATTGTCATAGATGAAATTTCAAACTATTATTCAAATTATAATTCTAATATACATAGGGGAGTACATAAATTAAGTCAAGAAGCAACAGATGCCTACGAAAATTCTAGAAAAATAATTCAACTTCACTTTAATGCTAAGCAGCCTCATGAAATCATATTTACTTCTGGCGCAACTCACAGTATAAATTTAGTTGCATCAGGATATTCAGAAATCCTAAAAAAAGGAGATGAAATTATTTTATCAGCAATGGAACATCATTCAAATATTGTTCCCTGGCAGATGATCTGTGAAAAAACTGGTGCAATATTAAAAGTTGCGCCAATGGATAAAAACGGGGTTTTGATTTTGGAGAAATTTAAAGCATTATGTAACGAAAAAACACGACTTGTTGTTATTTCCCATGTATCAAATGCCTTAGGAACTATTAATCCGATTAAATCAATTTTATCAATAGCTCATTCTTTTAATGCCGAAGTTTTAATTGATGGAGCACAAGCTGCTCCTCATATTAAGATTGATGTCCAAAAATTAGATATTGATTATTATGTAGTTTCAGGACACAAATTAATGGGGCCAACGGGAGTTGGAGTGCTTTATGGAAAAGAAAAACTTTTAAAGATGCTACCTCCATATCAAGGCGGTGGAGAAATGATTGATGAAGTTACTTTTGAAAAAACCACTTATGCCGATCTACCTCATAAATTTGAAGCAGGGACTCCCAATATATCAGGAGGCATAGCTTTGGGTACTGCGATCAATTATCTTCATAAAATAGGTTATGATTTTATTTCAAAATATGAAAAAGAATTACTCGATTATGCAACCTCTGAACTTCTTAAGATAAAAGATTTAAAAATATATGGAGAGTCTGATGAAAAAACAGCAGTAGTTTCTTTTAATATAAAATCAATTCATCCTTATGACCTTGGCACTATATTAGATAAATTAGGAATTGCGGTAAGAACAGGACACCACTGCGCTCAACCAATTATGGATTTTTTTCAAATCCCAGGAACTATTAGAGCTTCCTTTTCATTTTATAATACCAAAGATGAGATTGATATTATGATTGATGCAATAAAACGTGCAAAAAGTATGTTAGTTTAATTAGTAAATTTAATTATGAAATCAATAAGCCAAATACAACAAGAAATAATTGATGAATTTGAATTATTTGATGATTGGATGCAACGCTATGAATATATGATTGAACTCGGAAAATTATTACCAATTATTGATCAAAAAAATAAAACGGATAATAATGTTATTAAAGGTTGTCAGAGTAAGGTTTGGGTTTATGCGGAGTTAAAACAAGATAAAATTATTTACACAGCTGATAGTGATGCCATTATTACTAAAGGAATCATAGCTTTGCTTTTAAGGGTTTTTTCTAAACAACATCCTTCAGATATTCTTGCTGCTGACACTAGCTTTGTGGATAAAATAGGTTTAAAAGAACATCTTTCTCCAACCAGAGCAAATGGACTCTTGTCCATGATTAAACAGTTAAAAATGTATGCGATCGTATATCAAACACAATTGAATTAATATGGATACACAAATTAATGTTAACGAATTGGGGGAAAAAATTGTTGGTGTAATAAAAACAATTTTTGACCCTGAAATCCCAGTTGATATCTATGAATTGGGGTTGATATATGATGTGTTTGTTAATGAAGATTTAGAGGTTAAAATCCTAATGACCTTGACAACACCAAACTGTCCTGTTGCTGAAACTCTTCCCGTTGAAGTAGAAGAAAAAGTGATGTCAATTGATGAAGTTAAAAGTGCCTCTGTTGAAATCACTTTTGACCCTCCCTGGTCTAAAGATTTAATGAGCGATGAGGCAAAACTTGAATTAGGACTACTTTAAATTTATGGAAGAGTCTATTATCAACCGAGTAGCAAAAAGTCCTTTAATCACTATCAATCTTGAGGAAATTCGTTTAGAAGGAATTAGATATTTTTTTGACATGAAAGACGTTTTGGATGAAGGGAATATTCTTCGAGAGAATAAAATAAGAGATTATATAAAAAATCATAATTGGTCTCAGTATTCCAATCAATTTGTTGCAGTTGGTTGCAGTTCAGAAGCTATACTTCCATCTTGGGCTAAACTTCTTATTGCAACATCGTTACAACCCTATGCGAAAAAAATTGTCATAGGTGATTTAAAACAATTAGAAACAGTCCTTTTTGAATCAGTTATAAAAGATTTAGATGTAGAAAAATATACGGGTATGCCAGTTATAATTAAAGGATGTAGTGATACGTTAATCCCTGAATCTGCCTACGGGTTTTTAATTAATAAACTTCAAGGAATTGCCAAAAAGATATCATATGGAGAAGCTTGTTCATCTGTGCCTATTTGGAAGTCAGATAAATAAATTTCTTATTTATATTAGAAATCATGCAGTCTAAATCAATACTCATCATTACATATTACTGGCCTCCATCTGGAGGGTCAGGAGTGCAAAGATGGTTGTATTTTTCAAAATACCTTAAAAGATATGGGTACTCCCCAATTATCTTAACTATTGATTTAGAATCTGCTTCGTACCCTAACTTAGACAATTCATTATTAAAAGAAGTAGAAGAAATACCAATTCATTATGTTAAAGCATTTAATTGGATTAAAATCTATTCCAAGTTGAAATATGGAGTTAAAGATTTAATTAAATCTCCACAGGGTGAGTTTTCTAAAAAAGGAATTTTTGATCACATTGCTGGGTTCATAAGGGGTAACTTTTTTATTCCTGATGCAAGAATTAGTTGGGTTGATCCAGCAATTAAAAAGGCTTTTAAAATAATAAGAGAGAATAAGATAAATTTAATTATTACTACTGGCCCACCTCATTCAACACATTTGATTGGATTAAATTTAAAAGCCAAGTTGAAAATAAAATGGATTGCTGATTTTAGAGATCCATGGAGTGACTTGTTTTACCTTAAATCCTTTTATCGTTTTCCTTTTGCCGTGAAGCAGGATTTAAAACTAGAAACTAGTGTTTTAAATAAAGCAGATTCAATTTTAACAACAGCATCCGAAAATTTTCACAAAGAGCTGCAGTCTAGAATTACTAAAAAGCAAAATTTCTATAAAATATACAATGGCTTTGATTCAGAATTGTTTGATAAAAACATAAAACGAATTAGTGAAAGTTTTAAAATTGTTTTTACCGGTCTTTTATCTGAAAACCATCCATACAAGTCAATTGTTATGGCATTCTTAGAACTAGAAAAAAAGGAGCCTAAACTGAATTTTGAAATAATTTTTGCAGGTTCAATCTCAGATAAAATTTTAGAAGAGTTTGAGCTTTTTCCTAACTTTAAGTATTATGGATACGTTGAGCACCATAAAGCAGTTGATTTAATGTGTCAAGCTAATATTTTATTAAACTTTTTATTTAATCAAAATAAAAAGTCTTCAATGATCTCCGGAAAACTTATTGAATATATGGCGACTGGAAATCCTATTTTAATGATAGGCGACTCTAAGGGTGAAGCATCAAGACTACTCTCAAAGCAAAGCTATAATCTAACTATAGAACCTACTGATATTGATTCAATTACATCATTTATTAAAAATAAGTATGATAATTGGGTAAATGGAACAAAACATAAGGCTGAGTATAGTCCTGTTTTACCATTTTCGAGAGAAGAAAACACAAAAAGTTTAATAAAAATAATTGAAGGACTTTAACTAATATATAGATCGTTATTTCTTATAAAATCATATACAACAGAAGGAACTAAATTTTTGATAGATTCTCCATTTTTGTATTTTTCACGGATATAAGTGCTTGAAATTTCCATAAAAGGAGCTTTGAAAAACTTAATTTTTTCGTGAACTTTAAACTTTTCAGGAATTGATTCTCCATTTTTTCTAGGATATATAAATAGAGTATGATTCTCTAAAATATTCTGATAATTTTTCCATTTTTCAAAATCAATTAATAGGTCACTGCCCATTAAAAATACATATTCATTTTCAGGATGATTAGTTCTTAAAAATTTTAAAGTATCACACGTATAGTTGGGAGCCGGAAGTTTTAATTCAATATCTGATAATTTTATTTTTGGAATGTCTGAAACTGCTAGCTCAGCAGCCTTATATCGTTTGTCAAAATCATAGTCTTTTCTTTGAGACTTAAATGGGCTTTGAGGAGTAATAATAAATACTATTTCACTTAAAAATTTGTTGTTAATAAAATAACGTGCAACTTCCAAATGTCCATTATGAATCGGATCAAAAGAACCAAAAAAAAGACCTTTTTTCATTGTTTGTTAGATAAAAATTTACCAATAATCCTGGTAATTTTTAATTTAGCAATTTCTAAATCATCGTTGACCACAATTTGATCAAATTTATTAGATAATTTCAATTCTTCTTCAGCTTTTGAGAGTCGAACTTTTATTTTTTCTAAATTATCAGTTCTTCTTTTAAATAGTCTTTTTTTAAGAGTATCGAAGTCAGGGGGTTTAATAAAAATCGTTAAAGTATTTTCAGGAAATTGTTTTTTTATATTTAATCCTCCAACAACATCTAAATCAAAAATTACTATTTTATTATTATTCCATATTTTTTCAAGTTCAGAATTAAGAGTTCCGTAATAGGTTCCAGGATAGACTTCTTCGTGCTCTATAAATTTATTATTAGTAATTTTCTTTTTAAATAATTTAGTATCTAAAAAATGATAATCTTTTCCATTTATTTCTTTTCCTCGGGGAGGTCTAGAAGTTGCGGATATTGAAAACTCTAAATCAGGAAAAGTTTGTAATAAATGACTTATTAGAGTAGTTTTTCCAGAGCCTGAAGGAGCGGAAAAAACAATCATTTTCCCACTTTTCATTATAATACGTTTAAAAGTTGTTCTTTTATTTTTTCTAACTCATCTTTCATCTCGACAACTATTTTTTGAAGTTCAAAATCGTTAGCTTTTGAACCGATTGTATTAATCTCGCGCCCCATTTCTTGTGAAATGAAGCCAAGCTTTTTCCCGTTTGATTCTTTTAAATTTAAAGTATCCTTAAAATATTTAATGTGGCTATTCAGACGCACTTTTTCTTCATTAATATCGTATTTTTCAATGTAATAGACTAATTCTTGTTCATATCTATTCTCATCAATATTAATTTTTAGATCATTTAAAGTTTTTTTTAATCTCTTTTTCAAAGAAATAATTCTGCCTTGATCAACTTTTATAATTTTTTTAAGACAATTCTCAATTGCTATTAGTCTATCATTGAAATCATTAAACATTGTTTTTCCTTCCTGAGCCCTAAAGTCATTGACTTTTTCTAAAGTTTCATTAAATAATGATAGAATTTTGTCCTTTTCATCATTATTAATATCATGATTTTCAACCGAAGTAGTATTTGGAAGTTTCATGGCTATTGACAATAGGCTCACTTCGTTTTTTGATGATACATCCTTTAACTGATTGATATAATCTTTGACTACTTCTTTATTTATTTTTAAAGCTGACTCATCCTTTATTGATGTTTCATTTATGATTATATCAATTTTACCTCTTTTAAGTATTTTAGTGGTCTCTTTTCTAAAACTTGATTCTAGTTCTTTATAAACAAATGATGTTTTTAAATTAATATCAAGATTTTTACTATTTAAAGTCCTAATTTCTGTTGAAATAGTTTTGTTTTTGAAGGAAGACTCACTCTTTCCAAAACCAGTCATTGAATAAATCATACCCTATTCGATTTCTCTAATTTTAATATTCCTGTAAGAAACCATATTTCCGTGATCCTGAAGTCCGATCTTACCTGTTTTAAACTTACCAAAATCTTTAAAATATTCATTATCAAACTTAGAACCACTCACTAATTTCTCCCACTCTCTTCCATTTACTGGAAAAATAGCAATTTCGTTTCCATTGAGATTTACACTTCCTGTATTTAAAACATGATTAATTTTTAAAACCGTAAGGTTCCAGTTTCCTGCAGGATTACAGACATCCATGCTAGGTTGGACCAAATCATAAAGTGCACCTGCTTGATGATATTTTGGATTGTTTTTTGCGTCTGGATGTCTTTCATTGTCAAGTACTTGAATCTCTGGTCCTGTTATGTAGGCTTCATTGTATTTTAGATCTTCTTTTACTCCCCAAAAAATACCACTATTTCCACCCTCAGAAATTTTCCATTCAATTGATAGCTCAAAATTTGTGTACTCAGCATCAGTGACAATATTATGGCCTGTGCTTTTGTTTTCTTCAATTGGATTAAAGACCATTGCCCCATCATCAATAGTCCAAGCTGGACTCATTTCAGTTTTATTGAATTGGTGCCATCCTTTAAATGTTTTACCATCAAATATATTGACCCAGTTTGTTGAATTTGATTCACTGAATTCAGTTTTTACTGAATATTCACCAGTTGTTTTTTTCTTTGGTTGGTCTTGACAAGACAAGATAAAAATTCCAGTTAGTAAAATTATATTTTTCATATTATAAGTTTAAAATTTGTTTTAAATGATTTTTGTTAACTTCTCCACCAGCAAAATCATCAAAAGTTTTTTTAGTTGCTTCAATAATGTGTTGCTGAATAAATTTAGCTCCTTCTCTGGCTCCTTGTTCAGGACTTTTAATACAGCATTCCCATTCCATAACAGCCCACAAGTCACACCCATATTCAGTTAATTTACTAAAAATTTGTTTAAAATCGATTTGTCCATCTCCAGGAGACCTATATCTCCCTGCCCTATCTTTCCAACCACTATACCCTCCAAAAAGTCCTTTTTTTCCATTAGGCCTGAATTCAGAATCTTTTACATGAAAAGATTTTATAAACTCATGATAATGATCAATGTATTTAATGTAATCAAGTTGCTGAAGAATAAAGTGACTTGGATCATATAATATCTTTACTCGATTATGATTATTTGTGGCTTTCAAAAATCGTTCAAATGTAATTCCATCATGGAGGTCTTCACCTGGATGAATTTCGTAGCAAACATCTACACCCTCTTTATCAAAGTGATTTAATATTGGAAGCCAACGTTTTGCTAGTTCAGAAAAACCCATTTCAACAAGTCCATCTGGTCTTTGGGGCCATGGATGCCATGTGTGCCATAAAAGAGCACCTGAAAATGTAGCATGTGTTTTTAAACCGAGTCTTCTGCTTGCAGTTGCAGCTTTTTTAACTGTTGAAATAGCCCATTCGGTTCGGGCTTTAGGATTTTTTTTATATTTTTCAGGAGCAAAGTTATCAAACATTAAATCGTATGATTGATGAACGGCAACAAGCTGGCCTTGAAGATGCGTGGAAAGTTCCGTTATTTCTAGGCCATAACTGTTAATTTTTCCTTTTAAATCATCACAGTAAGTTTGACTTTCAGCAGCTTTATCAAGATCAATTAAAAAAGATTCCCAAGTAGGAATTTGAATTCCCTTATAACCTAGGTCAGATGCCCATTTGCACATACCGTCCAGTGAGTTAAATGGAGATTTTTTATCCACAAACTGAGCTAAAAAAATCGCAGGTCCTTTAATTGTTTTCAATTTTATAATTTTTAAAGTTTTACCCAAATATTTCCTTCATCATTTGAAGTTATGACTTTTTCAATAAATAGCATTCCACGAACTCCATCAGATAGTCGAGGATACTCACCAGGAAAAGATTTCTCATTATTTATGGCTTTTGCTACTCCTTTATAAATATTACCCATTGCATCAAAAATCCCTTCAGGATGACCAGAGGGTATTTTCACACCGTCCTCTGCAAAATTTGAATTATAGACGTTACCTCTTTTGAGAATTTGAAATGGCTTATTTTCATTAAGGTGGTTAAGATAATTTGGATTTTCTTGTTCCCATTTTAAAGCTCCTTTCTCCCCATAAATTGCAACCGTAAAATTATTTTCTTCGCCAGTAGCAATTTGACTGGCTCTTATTACTCCTTTACTACCATTATTCATCCTTATTAATATTGTACCATCAACATCCATGGGATTATCAGCATAAATATAATTTAGATCAGATAATAATTCTGAAACTTTTAAATCAGTAACATATTCTAACATATCGAAAGCGTGAGTTCCAATGTCACTAATACAACAGCTAATTCCAGATTTTACCGGATTCAACCTCCAGGTATTACTTCTTTTTTCACTATCATGAATTATAGGATTTATCCAACCTTGGTAATATTGTAAATCCACCTTCTGTATTTTACCTAAAACACCATCTGAAATCATTTGTTTCATCTGTCTTACCATTGGATATCCTGTGTAAGTATAAGTAACAGCAAAAATAGCTTGTTTTTCATTTTGAATTTTTTCCAATTCTAGGGCTTCTGCATAAATGGTAGTGAGCGGTTTTTCGCAAATCACATTAAAGCCGCTTTCAAGCAGTTTTTTTGCCATTGGGAAATGTAAAAAGTTTGGAGTTAAAACGGAGACTACTTGCATTCTTTGATGCTGTGGTAACTTTAACTCTTTGTCTATTAAATTTTCAAAATCTTTATAAACCCTGTTTTTTGACAAACCAATTTTTTTGGCAAAATCATAATTTTCATCCCAATTGGGGTTAAAAACTCCACCAACTATTTCATATCTATCAAACATTTGAGATGCAACGCGATGAACTATTCCGATAAGAGAATCTCCGCCACCCCCTAAAATACCTAAACGAATTTTACTCATCTTTTAATTTAATTTTTTCATTTTTAAAAGTCAGTATAAAAAAGAGAAGAACAAAAAGAGCAAAACCAGAAGGGATAATCCAAATTTGAGTCCAGTCATGTCCAGAGCTAATTATAAACTGATCCGTAATGTATCCAGCTAATCTAAAACCTACCAACATCCCTAATCCATAAGTAGCTAAAGTTATAAGTCCTTGAGCAGAGCTTTTAAACTTATCACCAGCCTTGTAATCAGTATAAATTTGTCCAGAAACAAAGAAGAAATCATAACAAATCCCATGTAAAATCACACCAAAAATCAACATCCAAGCGTTTTCACCTATATCTCCATATGCAAACAGAATATATCTGACAACCCACGCTAACATCCCTACAATTAAAGTTGTTTTAATGCCGTAGCGTTTTAAAAATACTGGAAGTAGTAAGATGAATAAAGCCTCAGATATTTGACCTAACGTCATTACAGCAGCTGCTTTTTGCATTCCAAGTTCATTTAAAAATTGATTTGCGTGCTGATAGTAAAATGCCAATGGAATACATATAAGAATAGATGATATAAAAAATATTAAATATTTAGTGTCTTTTAAAAGAGACAATGCGTCAAGACCTAATATTTCACTAATACTATAATTTCCTTTTTCTGCTGACGGAGGAGTATCTGGAAGAGTAAAGCTGAAGACACCAAGGATTGCTGAAGCAGAGGCAGTAAGATAAAATGTATTTGATAATAATTTTTGAGATTCCCATCCCAAGTAACCAATTGTTAAGCCAGCAACTATCCAACCAACAGTTCCAAAGACTCTAATAGGAGGGAATTCTTTAGAAGGATCTTTCATTTGACGAAAAGCTACAGAGTTCACTAATGCCAAAGTTGGCATATAGAGAATCATGTAAATCAAAACAAAAGGATAAAAGGATATAAAGTCCTCAGATGTGCCTGCTAAATATAAAATCATAGCACCAAGTATGTGCAAAAAACCAAGGATTTTCTGAGCTGAAAAATAACGATCAGCTATCAAGCCAATAATAAAAGGGGCTATTATTGCACCTATTGATTGAGTTTCATAGGCCTGCGCAAGCTGAGATCCACTTGCGTTAAATGACTGAGATAAAAATGTCCCCATAGTCACAAACCATCCTCCCCAAATAAAGAATTCGAGAAACATCATAAATGATAATTGTATTTTAATTTTACTCATATTACTTCATATAATATTTATCCGTGTTTTAATAAAAGATCTCTGGTAGCAATAGTCCCAAGTTCTTGACTCAAGTCAGTACCTTCATATTCCACCCCAATATAACCTGAATACCCAGCCTGTTTTACAATATTCATCATTTTTTTATAATCTATTGTGTTTTCATTTCCGTTTGAGTCAAAGTCATATGATTTTGCACTTACAGCAAAGGCTTTGGACATAAGTTTTTTAACACCCAAGTACCTGTCATACTCTTTGTCACAATCCTGGTTAGAAGCCCCCCATTTTTTTGATATACAAAAATTCCCAAAGTCAGGTAATGTTCCACAATTCACTTTATTAACATCATTTATAACATCCATCAAAAGATCTGCGTCGGATGAAAATCCACCATGATTTTCTACAATTATGTTTATATTGTAATTAGAAGCATAATCTGATAAAGTGCTCAAGCTTTCTTTTGAAACTGTTTTCCATGACTCAATATCATCAGCAATACCATGCAGATTGACTCTTATTGAATGGCAATCCATTTGACTTGCTGCTTCCACCCATGGTTTGTGATTTTCTATTGCTTTTAACCTTGAAGTCTTATTTTTAGTAGACAGATCTCCAATATCGTCTATCATTATTAACAAGTTTTTTAAATCATATTGATTAGCAAGCTGATTATTTCTTTTTACAAATTGGTTTACAGCAAAATTTGAACTGGAAGCATCTGATACATCTTTATATAAACTAATCACATACTCCAAGCCCTCAAAACCCCATTTTTTTGCAAGCTCAGCGAACATGTAAGGGGAAATATCCCCATTTTTAATCATTATATTAAGGGACCATTGGGCAAGTGATAATTTAAAAAAAGGATTTCCAGAATCAGACAAAGGAATACTTTTTTTTAGCTGGTTATTGAAGGCTGTGACTCCAAAAGAACTGATTCCCATTCCAGCAAAAGCAAGGTTAGATACAAACTTTTTTCGATTCATTTTCTTGATTTCAAATTATAACACTTGTTTAAAGGTGTATAAATATAACTTTTATAAAAATACATGATATCTAAACCACAAAAAAAATTATTCATTTAAAAAACAATCTACAGTTATTTTATTTATATTTAATAAGATGCGATAAACAACCAAGAGTTAAAAAATATTATTGAATGATTAAAAGCAATTATGATGCTATTGTAGTAGGAACTGGAGTAAGTGGAGGCTGGGCAGCAAAAGAATTATGTGAAAAAGGATTAAAAACTCTTGTGCTTGAAAGAGGCCCTATGTTAAAACACGTAGAGGATTATAAGACAATGAATAATCAGAATTGGGATTATCCTGCAGGCGACATAATTACTGAAGAAATTAAAAAACGTCAGCCAAAACAAAGCAGAACCAATTATGTAAATACCGAATCTACAAAACATCTTTTTGTTGACGATATTGAAAACCCTTACAGCGAAACAAAACCATTTAACTGGATTAGAGGTTACCATGTTGGAGGAAGGTCTCTTACCTGGGGTCGTCAAGTTTATAGGTTAGGAGATATTGATTTTAACGCAAACTTAAAAGATGGTATTGCTGTTGACTGGCCAATCAGGTACAAAGATATTGCTCCATGGTATGACTATGTTGAGGAATACATTGGTATAAGTGGTGAAAAATTAGGATTACCCCAACTTCCTGACGGAAAGTTTCTCAAGCCAATGGAAATGTTCTGTGTTGAGAAGGATTTAAAAAAATCACTAGCAGAGAATTACGATGATCGTTTACTTACAATTGGAAGAACTGCTCATATTACTGAAGGAACAAAACCAGGTCTTGGAAGGGTATCATGTCAATACAGAAATAAATGTAGAAGAGGTTGTCCTTACGGAGCATATTTTAGCAGTAACTCTTCAACGCTTCCAGCAGCTTCTGAAACTGGAAATATGACCCTGAGACCAAACTCTATTGTCACTGAAGTTATTTATGATGAGAACTCAAAACGTGCTTCAGGAGTAAGAATTATAGATTCAGAAACAAATGAACAGATAGAATATTCTGCAAAAGTCATTTTTTTATGTGCTTCAACTGTTCCAACCACATCAATTTTAATGCAATCAAAATCAAATCGATTTCCAAATGGTATGGGAAATGATTCTGGAGAATTAGGACACAACCTAATGGATCATCATTTTCAAATTGGAGCAAGAGGAACTTCGGATGCCCACAGAGATAAATTTTATGTAGGATCAAGACCTAATGGGCATTATGTGCCAAGATTTAGAAATCTTGGTGGTAAAACAGACCAAAAAGATTTTATTAGAGGTTATGGTTACCAGGGAGGAGGAAGTAGAAATTCATGGAATGTTGTGCCAGAAAGTGCGTATGGTGCTAATTTTAAAAAAGAAATTATAACCCCTGGAGATTGGGGAATTTCATTAAGTGGATTTGGTGAAACTCTTCCTTATCATGATAATCTACTATCACTCGATTACGAAAAGACAGATAAATGGGGGTTGCCCACAGTAAACTTTGATTGTGAAATCAAGGAAAACGAGATAAATATGAGAAAAGATATGCAGCAACAAGCTATCGAAATGCTTGATAAATCTGGTTTTAAAAATGTAACTGGATTCAATGATAAATATAATTTCGGTAATGGTATACATGAGATGGGAACTGCGCGAATGGGTCATGATCCAAAAACTTCTGTACTAAACAAAAACAACCAGTTACATAATGTTCCAAATGTTTATGTCACCGATGGTTCTGCAATGACATCAGCAGGTTGCACAAATCCATCAATCACTTATATGGCACTTACCGCAAGAGCTGCTAATCATGCTGTAAGAGAACTAAAAAAAATGAATATTTAAAAAAATGAATAGAAGAAATGCACTTAAGAATATTGGGTTTTCAGTTGGATCCATGACGGTAACTCCTGCTCTTGTTAGTTTATTCCAAAGTTGTCAATCGCAAACAGATTGGAAACCTAGATTTTTCTCGCCAGATCAAAATGAAATTGTGTCTAAATTTCTTGAGTTGATTATTCCTGAATCTGATGGAATTCCAGGAGCATCAGAACTCAAGCTTATCAGATATATTGATTCATATGCAAGTTTAGCTAAAAAAGAAGACACTTACGGTATTCAAAATCTAAACTCTCTTATTAATAGCACATTAAAATCTACCTCTAGATCTAGTGTTTATGAATTAACTTCAAACGATTGTGAGGATCAACTAAAAAAGTATCTTTTAGCTGAAGAAAATCAAAAAGATGAATGGACACGTTTATATGAAAATTATTTGTTAGTTAAACCATCTGGCAACGAATTGATTCCTGAAGAGGCAATGGCGTTTTTTTCAATTCTAACTATTAGAACCTGGAGCGTTACAGCCTACCGATGGAACAACGAGTTTATAGCAAAAAATATTCTTGATTTTAGACCCATACCAGGAGAACAAAAGGGATGTGTTGATCTTCAAGAGACAACGGGTGGTTTGGTTTGGGCTATCCAATAAAATCAGGTTGATGTCTCCTTATTATATTTAGTAGTAGCAAAATAAACTCCTATAAACACTAAAACCATTGCAATTATTTTTATAAAGTCCAAATCATCATTCCCCGTTACTATAGCATAAACTATTGCAATTGGGGGTTGTAAGTATATAAAAGCACCTATTGTTGTGGCTGGAAGACTTTTAAGGGCATACATGTTTAACATATAAGTTAAAAAGGTTGTTCCAATAACAACAAAAGCCATTCGCCATACAGCTTCAAAAGGTAGTGAAGTCCATCGAACTAGGCTGAATTCATAATATGTAACTGGAAAAGACAAAATAAACCCAATAAAAAACATCCATTTCATCAAAATTAAAGTATGATATTTTTGAATAAGTGGTTTGGATAGAACTAAATATCCAGCAAACGCGGATGCATTAATTAAAAACATGATATTTCCTAACATTGCATTTGGTGCGTTTTCACTAATTTTTTTCCCATAAAAAATTAATATTAGTGTTCCTGCAAAACCGATTATAATTCCTGCTAGTTTTGTAAGTCCAATTTTTTCTTTGAGAAAAATATAAGATAAAATCAAAACCATTACGGGAGTTAACGTAATTATTACACCACTATTAATGGGGGTGGATAGTTCTAATCCTTTTAAAAACATTAACATATTAATACATGTACCAAGTAATGCAGCGAAAAACAACCTTAAATAATCAGCGGTATCAATTTTCTGTTTTGGAGCTAAAAAACTTATAATAAAAAAAATAAAACCGGCACCCATAAGTCTCAATTGAACTAATCCGAAGGCTCCGATATATTGAGGCATTATAACTTTAGCAATAGTATGATTTAACCCATATATAGTAGTTGCAATTAGAGCGGCAATAAGAGCTAAAATTTTATCTTTATCCATTAATAATACTTTTTGCCTGTTTAATAACCCCTGGAGAGTTTCCAATAAAAATTTTATCATCAATTACTAATACTGGACGTTTCAAAAAGGTGTAGTGTTCTAAAATAAGTTTTTTAAAGTCAATTTCATCAAGATTAATATCCTTTAATTTCCTTTGTTTATATAACTGAGATTTTTTGCTAAACAATGATTCATAACTTCCCGAAAGAGACTTTAAAAAATCAAGTTCACTTTCAGTAATCCCTTTTTTTTTAATGTCTATTAAGTTCTCGGACTCCACTAAGTCCAATTCTCTAATAATTCTTTTACAAGTTGAACAGTTTTTTAAATAGTAAAAAGATAACATTTAAACTCATTTTTTCTTTTACAAAGAAAATGTATTTTAATTATATTTATGATAAAATCAAATACATTTGTTTAAAAATTAAGGCTAAATTTTATGAAGAAAAAATTGCATTTTAACTCCAGAGTTATACACGGAGGTCAAAAACTTGATAAATCCTTTGGGGCAGTTATGCCCCCTATTTATCAAACTTCTACCTATGCTCAAACCACACCTGGAGGCCATAAAGGTTATGAGTACAGTAGGACCCATAACCCAACTAGAACTGCTCTTGAAAATTCTTTAGCTAGTATCGAAACAGGTAAACATGGACTAGCTTTTGGTTCGGGTCTTGCCGCTATGGATGCAGTTCTTAAACTATTAAAGCCTGGTGATGAAATAATTGCTACCCATGATTTGTATGGAGGATCCTATAGACTCTTCACTAAAATTTTTGAAATTTTTGATTTAAAATTTTATTTTGTTGATCTTCAAAACATAAATGAAATAAAGTCTAAAATTAATAAAAAAACAAAATTAATTTGGGTTGAGACCCCTACCAATCCAATGATGAATATTGTTGATCTTCAAGTGGTTAGTAATATTTCAAAATCAAATAACATATTGTTAGCTGTTGACAATACATTTGCATCTCCATACTTACAAAACCCACTTTCGTTAGGAGCCGACATTGTTATGCATTCTGCAACTAAATATATTGCCGGACATAGTGATGTTATTTTGGGTGCATTAGTTGTAAATTCTGATGATTTGGAGCAACGCCTTCGTTTTATTCAAAATGCAAGTGGTGCAATTCCTGGGCCAATGGATTGCTTTCTGACTTTAAGAGGTATTAAAACTTTAGGAGTAAGAATGGACCGTCATTGTAGCAACGGTAGAAAAGTTGCAGAGTTCTTAAATAAAAATCCTTTAATTGAAAAAGTTTACTGGCCTGGACTGATAGATCATCCCAATCATTTAATTGCAAAAAAACAAATGAAAGATTTTGGTGGAATGATTTCGTTCATCCCTAAAGGCTCTAATTATGATAATGCTGTTAAAATTATTGAAAATCTCAAAATATTTACTTTGGCAGAGTCTCTTGGTGGTGTTGAAAGTCTATCTGGACATCCAGCAAGTATGACTCATGCTTCTATCCCGAAAAATATAAGAGAAAAAAGCGGGGTTTTAGATTCTTTGATTAGACTCAGTGTTGGCATTGAAGACCATAGAGATCTTATAGATGATTTAGACCAGGCACTTAATGTTTAAGCTTCACTATCTTTGTGTCAAATGAAAACTTTATCTTTTCCTAAAACCAAAAAAATCTACTTTGCATCAGATCAACATCTTGGTGCTCCATCAATAGCTTCTAGTAAAATTAGAGAAGAAAAATTTTTAAAATGGCTCAATTATATTGAAAAAGATGTTGGTGCTTTATTTTTATTAGGAGATCTTTTTGATTTTTGGTTTGAGTATAAATCTGTTGTTCCAAAAGGATTTGTTAGAGTTCTTGGAAAGTTAGGTAATCTCTCTGATAAGGGTATTCCAATATATTTTTTCGTAGGAAACCACGATTTGTGGATGGAGAACTATTTTATTGATGAATTAGGGATACAAGTTTTTTTTAAACCTCAAGAATTTAGTTTAAACGGGAAGTCATTCCTAATAGGACACGGTGACGGTCTTGGTCCTGGTGATTATGGCTATAAAAGAATGAAAAAACTCTTTACTAACCCGATATCAAAATTTTTATTTAGATGGATTCATCCTGATATTGGAGTAAAATTTGCCCAGTACCTTTCAATAAATAATAAATTGATTTCTGGAGATGAGGATGTAAAATACAACGGACCTGAAAACGAAATTATTTATCAATATGTTTTAAGAAAACAAAAAGAAAAATTTATGAATTTTTATATTTTTGGTCATAGACATCTTCCGTTAGATCTACCAATTGAAAAATCTCGTTATATTAACCTTGGAGACTGGATCAATCACTTTACATTTGCTGAATTTAGTAATGATAAACTAATATTAAAACCATGGAAAATAAATAATGATTGAAGAAAAATCATTGGTCTATGAAAATACAGTCTTGGTTGGAGTTATAACTTCTGATCAAAATGAGGAAAAATCATCCGAATATATAGATGAGCTCGAGTTCTTATCATATACAGCTGGTGGCAAGGTAATAAAGAGGTTTACTCAAAAAATAAATTTACCTAATCCAAAAACTTTTATAGGAAGCGGCAAATTAAATGAAGTTGAGGTTTTTGTTACAGAAAATGATGTAAGCACTGTTATTTTTGATGATGAATTATCTCCTGCTCAACAAAATAATATTGAAAAAGTTCTTCGATGTAAAATACTAGATCGTACAGGTTTAATACTTGATATATTTGCACAACGAGCGAAAACAAGTTATGCTCGAACCCAAGTAGAATTAGCTCAATACAAGTATTTGCTCCCACGACTTAAGGGTTTATGGACTCATCTCGAAAGACAAAAAGGAGGTATAGGGATGAGAGGCCCTGGAGAAACTGAAATTGAAACAGATAGAAGAATTGTAAGAGATAAAATAGCTCTTTTAAGAAAAAAGTTATTATTGATTGATAAGCAAATGGCTACTCAAAGAGGAAATAGAGGAGAACTTGTCAGGGTAGCTTTGGTTGGTTATACAAATGTTGGTAAATCAACAATAATGAATGTGATTTCAAAAAGTGATGTTTTTGCAGAGAACAAGCTTTTTGCTACATTGGATACAACCGTTAGAAAAGTAGTGATTGGTAATCTTCCTTTTTTACTAAGTGATACAGTAGGCTTCATTAGAAAGCTTCCAACACAATTAATCGAGTCATTTAAAAGTACACTTGACGAGGTTCAAGAAGCTGATTTACTATTACATGTTGTAGATATATCTCATCCTAATTTCGAAGATCACATTGAATCTGTAAATAAAATATTACTTGAAATAAAAAGTATAAATAAACCCACTTTAATGATATTTAACAAGATTGATGCCTACAACCCTGAACCCTGGGATCCAGACGATTTAATCAATACAAGAACAAAAAAGAATTATACTTTAGAGGAGTTAGAAACTTCGTGGGTAAGCCAAAGTAATGGTAAGAGTTTATTTATATCGGCTTTACAGAAAGACAATTTCAAAAAGTTTAGAATAGATACTTATAAAACGATAAGAGATATTCATATTACAAGATTTCCATATAATCATTTTTTATATCCAGAGGGTCTAGATGAGTATTAAGTTGATTTATTTAAAACATATGCACCAGCTTGATCAGTAGGTAGAATTGTTAAATCTGCTATGTTAACGTGTTTTGGAGCATCTATCATATAGCATATTCCGTCTGCGACATCCTCTGATGAAAGAGGAGTATAACCTTCATATACTTTTCTAGCTCTTTCTGTATCTCCTTTGAATCTAATATTTGAAAAATTTGTTTCTACTAATCCTGGGTTTATTGCTCCAACTCTTATTCCAAAAGGATTTAAGTCTAAACGAAGGCCTTCTGTAAACTTTTCTACGGCAGCTTTACTTGCACAATAAACATTTCCCTTTGGATAAGATTCCTTGCCAGCAATCGATCCAATATTAATTATCTGACCTGACTTCTTTCTAACCATGCCATTTAAAATTGCTTTTGTAACATACAGAAGACCTTTTACGTTTCCATCGATCATTGACTCCCAGTCGGAGATATTGGATTCGTGTGCCAAAGCTAGTCCATGAGCGTTTCCGGCATTATTAATTAATACATCTATATCTTTGAATTTTTTTGGAATTGAGGATATGGATTTGAAAACATCGTCTTTATTTCTAATATCAAAAGTTAAAATAAGTGTATCTGTTTTCAAAGTATTTGATAATTCTTCTAGTTTATCTTTATTTCTTCCACACAGCACTAAAATATGTTCTTTTTCTGCTAATTTTTCTGCTGTGGACCAGCCAATTCCACTACTTGCACCTGTTATTAAAATTACTTTTTTTTTCATAGACTCTATAGTACTAGTTTTTATATGTGATAAAACCTTTTTTCAACAGTATTCATTTAGATTAGATATTCTTGATTAGGCTTAACTCTATTTATATTAAAAGAGAGTTTACATTATTTGAAAGCTATATCTTATTTTAAGATCAGCTATTTTCTTCTAAAATAGCAATACTTTATTCCTATATAATTTTAGCTCCAACTATTTTTTAACCAATTATTAACAACATTTTCTGAAATTAATCTTCATTTTTGTTTCATAAATTATAAATATTATAAATATCATGGAAAATAATAACATGGATATTAATTCGATTAATGAAATCATTGAAAAAGAAAGTGCATTTGTCGATATTCTTACTTTGGAAATGAATAAGGTTATTGTTGGTCAAAAAACTATGATTGAAAGACTTTTAATTGGCCTTTTAGGTAGAGGGCATGTTTTATTAGAAGGAGTTCCAGGTTTAGCAAAAACTTTAGCAATAAACACTCTTAGCCAAGCGGTTAAAGGCAGTTTTAGTCGTATTCAATTTACACCAGACCTTCTTCCAGCTGACGTTGTAGGGACAATGATATTTAACATGAAAGAAAATGATTTTTCAATAAAAAAAGGTCCTGTATTTGCAAACTTTGTTTTGGCTGATGAAATAAACCGTGCTCCAGCAAAAGTTCAATCAGCACTTTTGGAAGCGATGCAAGAAAAACAAGTAACAATTGGAGATACGACGTTTAAACTAACTGAGCCATTTTTAGTAATGGCAACTCAAAATCCAGTTGAACAGGAAGGAACATATCCACTTCCTGAAGCTCAGGTTGATAGATTTATGCTAAAAACAATAATTGATTATCCAGAAATCGAAGATGAAAGATTAATTGTTCGTTCAAATTTAAAAGGATCATTCGAAAAAATAAAGCCTGTTGTTACAACAAAACAAATTCTTAGTGCTCAAAAATCTGTCAGATTAGTTTACATGGACGAAAAAATCGAAAAATACATACTTGATTTAATTTTCTGTACTCGATACCCTGAGAATTATAATTTAAGTAAACTTAAACCACTTATCAGTTTTGGATCATCCCCCAGGGGAAGTATTAATTTAGCAACAGCTGCAAAATGTCACGCATTTTTAAAACATCGAGGTTATGTTATTCCTGAGGATATTAGGGCTGTGATTTATGATGTTCTTCGACATAGAATAGGATTAACATATGAAGCTGAGGCCGAAAATATTAGCACTGAAGAAATAATTAGTCAAATAGTAAATGAAGTAGAGGTTCCCTAAGGGATAATTTAATTTTATGGATACCAAAGCACTTTTAAAAAAAGTTCGTAAAATCGAGATAAAAACTCGAAGATTAAGCAACCATTTATTTGGTGGAGAATATCATAGTACTTTTAAAGGAAGGGGCATGACCTTTAGTGAAGTAAGGCAGTATGAGTTTGGAGATGATGTCAGGGCAATTGATTGGAACGTAACAGCTCGATATAATAGTCCTTTTATTAAGGTTTTTGAAGAAGAAAGAGAGCTCACTTTAATGCTTTTGATAGACATTAGTGGATCTGAATCTTTTGGTTCACAAACTCAAACAAAACGCGAGGTAATAACTGAGGTTGCTGCAACTTTAGCGTTTTCTGCACTTCAAAATAATGATAAAGTAGGAGTAATTATGTTCTCTGGTAAAATTGAATTATACATACCACCAAAAAAAGGACGTTCTCATGTTTTAAGAATTATTAGGGAATTACTTGAATTTCAGCCCACTAATAATTTAACAAATATTGGAGATGCATTAGCGTTTTTATCAAGTATTTTAAAGAAAAAAGCAATTGTATTTCTTTTATCAGATTTTATAGATTCTAATTACGAAAAGAATTTAAAGATAGCTGCAAAAAAACACGACTTAACAGGGATTAGAATTTATGACAAATTAGAAACTTATATACCCAAAATGGGTCTGATTCCAATGATGGATTCAGAAACAAAAGATCTTACATGGGTAGATACTGATTCTAGATCAATTCGTGAATCTTACTCGGTTGGATATTCCCAGAATGCTGAGAACTTCTCAACTTTATTTAATAAAAATGGAGCTGGGTCTATTAGTTTTGGATTATCAGAAAGCTATGTTAAAAAACTATTAGGCTATTTTAAAAAAAGAACTAAATAGATGATTTTCATTAGATTCTTTATGTTTTTTTCAGTATTTGGATTAGTTAATTCTCAAAATATTCCAAAAGTCAATTCTGGAGTAGTCTCCAATACAATCAACATTGGAGAGCAAATTAATTTTTTTTTAAATATAGAAGTTGACTCAGTCAAAAGAATTGAATTTCCGGAGAAATTACAAATAGCTCCAATGGAACTTTTAGAAATTTTCCCAACTGATACTCAAAAAATTCAAAACAGATATTTATTAACTAAAAGATACGCCCTAATTCAATTTGATTCGGGCTATTATCATATTCCACCCCAGCGAGTTTTGATTAATGGTTTTTCAAAACTTACAGACTCTATAATGATTCAAGTAAAAGATATAGCTATTGACACCCTTAAGCAGAATCTTTTTCAGATTAAACCAATTAACATAGTTAAAAAAAACTATGATAATTTAATACAAAGAATAGTTTATGCATTTCTAATCACTACTATTTTTATTAGTATTATTTATTTATTTATAATATATCAAAGACAAATATCGGAAAGAAAAAAAACGATTCCTCCTTTTGAAAAGGCTATAAAAGCTCTAAAAGAGTTAGAGAAAAAAAATCCCAAAACCCGCGTGGACTTTAAAAAATATTACTCTAAATTAACTGACGTTGTTAGGAGATACCTAGAGGAAGAGGTAAACATTGATGCCCTTGAAAGTACTTCAGATCAACTTCTGCTAAAATTAGAATTATACAAGAAAAGAGGAAAATTAGATTTGGAACAAACAACGATTAAAAATTTAAAAACTGTTCTTGAAACCGCCGATTTAGTAAAATTTGCTCGAGCTATTCCCGAATCTGAATCTTTTAAGTTAGATACAAAATTAGCAGAAGAGATGGTTGTCGAGACTAAAGAAGCTTTACCCGAGCCAACAAATGAAGAGCTAAAAGCTAAAAAAGTTTATGAGGATATCTTAAGAAAAAGAAAATATAAAAATATACTTAAATGGGTTTCAATCTCAATATTTACTCTTGTTTTAGTTTCGATTATTTCGTTAGTATCAATTTATGGATACTTTCCAGTTCGTGACACATTACTAGGATATCCAACTAAAAAGCTAATTAGCAATAAATGGTACAATTCTCAGTATGGATCACCTCCAATAAAACTTTTAACTCCAAAAATTTTAGAAAGAAAAATAATTACCCCAAAAACATCTACTCTTTTTATAATGGATAGTATTCAATCAAGATATTATATTGAATTACTTTTTGAAAAAAAGAAAAATAATAATATATCCGAAAACTTAGATGAAAATAAAGATACAAGTGGAGAGGAACAAACTCAAAAAATTTTGGATCAAACAATTAGTAGATATAAAAGTCAAGGAGCTGTAAATATATTGATGGATGCAGATAACTTTGAGACACCCTCTGGCATGCCTACTCTAAAAATATCAGGAACTCTTGATTTTACAGAAACTAAAAATGATAAAATGATTAGGCGATATTTTACAACTTTAATTGTTGATTATAAGGAAGGGAAAGTTAGTTTAACTTTAATTCATGATAAAGAGGATCGTTATGGAGAGGAAATAAGTGAAAAAATAATTAATAGTATTGAATTAATTAAAAAACTTTAGAAAAATGTTTGATAATATATCCTTTTTGAATTTGGACTTTTTCTGGCTATTTAGTTTATTCCCAGGCTTAGTTATTTGGGAAATATATTCTCATAAAAACAAACAGGTTCATCTTCAATTGTCAACTTTAAATGCTATTAAGAAAAAAACATTTAGAGTATACTTAAGGCCAATACTTTTTATTTTAAGGCTATTGTCACTATCATTACTCATAGTTGCCTTAGCTAGGCCACAAACAACCGAAACATCATTTAAAAGTAAAACAAATAAAGGAATAGATATTGTTATGGCGATTGATGTTTCGTCTAGTATGCTGGCTCAAGACTTAAAGCCGAATCGTCTTAATGCTTTAAAAAAGGTAGCTTCAGATTTCATTGACGACAGGATATCAGATCGAATAGGATTGGTAGTATATGCCGGAGAAAGTTACACCCTTACGCCTATAACAAGTGATAAGATCATAGTTAAAAATAGCTTGTCTAGCATTCAATATCAGGGATTAATTGAGGATGGTACTGCAATTGGAATGGGATTAGCTACTTCTGTCAACAGGCTAAAGGATAGTAGAGCTAAAAGTAAGGTGATTATACTTTTGACAGATGGAGTTAATAATTCAGGTTTTATCGATCCCAAAATCGCGTCCGAACTTGCTGCAGAATATGAAATTAAAACATATACGATTGGACTTGGAAGTAATGGGATGGCTAAGGCACCAATAGGTATTTTGCCTAATGGTAGATTTCAATATGGTATGACTAAAGTTGAAATTGATGAAAAGTTACTACAATCTATTGCTGATATGACAGGCGGTCAATATTTTAGAGCAACAGATAATAAAAAATTAAAACAGATTTACTCCATAATTAATAAGCTTGAAAAAACAGAAATAGAAGAATTCAAGTACACTAATTTTAATGAGAAGTATCGCCCTTTTCTTTTTTTAGCTTTAACATTTATTATATTGGAGTTTATACTACGTAACACAATTTTTAGAAGTTTTATATAGATTATGTATTTACTAGATGAACCCTCTTACATATACCTTTTTATTATAATCCCAATTCTTCTAGTTCTCTATTTATGGATTGTAAGATGGAAATCAAATACCCAAAAAAAATTTATTGGTATAAAAATGATAAATTATTTAAGTCCTAATCGCTCAAAGTTTAAGTATTTTTTTAAGTTTTTTCTTTTAATTTTTTCTTTAATTTTTTTAATTATAGCATTAATCAATCCGAAAATGGGAACAGAACTAGAAACTGTAAAAAGGGAAGGTGTAGATTTAGTTTTTGCAGTAGATGTGTCAAAAAGTATGCTAGCCGAGGATGTTGCTCCAAATCGAATTGAAAAAGCCAAAAGGCTTGTTTCAGAAATTATAAATAACTTGGTTGGTGATAGAATAGGAATTATAGCATATGCAAACCAAGCAATACCACAATTACCAATAACCACAGATTATAATGCCGGTAAGATTTTCCTGAGAAGCTTAAACACAGATATGCTATCGTCTCAAGGAACTGCTCTTAATTCGGCTTTAGACCTTTCTTCTACATATTTTAATGACAATGATCAGACAAATAGGGTTGTCTTTATTTTTTCTGATGGAGAAGATCATTCTGAAGAAGCAGGAAGTGCATCAATTAAAGCTGCTTCTGAAGGAATTAAAATTTTTACTTTTGGAATTGGGACTGAATCGGGAAGTCCAATTCCAATTAAAATAAATGGAGTATTGGAAAGCTATAAAAAAGACGAAAACAATGAAGTTGTTATAACAAAAAGAAACAGTAAAATATTAAAAGAAATTTCGGAAAACGCTAATGGAAAATATATTGATGCAAACAATACAAAAGAGGTTATAGAATTTGTTTCGGAGGTTTTAAAAAATTTAGAGAAAAAAGAATTTGAAGCCAAAAATTTTGTTAGTTATAAAGATCAGTTTCAGCCATTTATTTTTGCAGCATTTATTCTACTTTTAATGGAGTTGTTCGTTTTTGAAAAAGAGACTATGTGGTTAAAAAAATTAAATCTTTTTAATGAAAAAAAATGATATGAAGATATTATACATAATATTATTACTCGTTAGCTGTTCTTTGTTTTCTCAAAAAAATTTAATTGAGAATGATTTATATGAAGGGAACGAAAAAGTTAAAAAAGAAGACTATTTAGGAGCAGAAATGAACTATCGTCTTGCTCTTACGAGAGCCCCCAAATCTCCAAAAGCTCTATTTAACTTAGGAAATACTCAATATCAGGCAAATGCATATGATGAAGCCGCTCAACAATTTTTTATAACACAAAAATTTTCTAGTAATAAAAGTGAAAAGCATGCTGCACTTCATAACATGGGTAATGTTTACATGAAAAAAAAGGAATATGAAAAAGCAGTAGAATCTTATAAAAGTGCATTAAGAAATAACCCCTCAGACGACGAAACCAGATATAATTATGCTCTTGCAAAATCTCTTTTAGAAAAAGAAAATAAAGAGAAAGATAATGATTCTAACAAAAAAAATGATGAAAAGAAGAATGATGAAAAAAAAGAAAAGGGAGATAATAAAAATCCATCTGGTGAAGATGAAAACAAAGGGGAAGAAAAAGATGATAAAGACGATAAGTCCGATAAAGAAAATAAAGATTCAAACCAGTCTGATGATAAAAACAATAATTCTTCTGATAAGTCCGATCAAAACAAAAAAAGAAAACCAGGTCAACTATCTCCGGAGCAAGTTAAAAGTCTTCTTGAAGCTATGAATAATCTAGAGAACAAAGTACAAGATAAAATCAATGCTAAAAAAGTAAAAGGTAAGCCTATAAAAACTAAAAAAGATTGGTAGCAAAATGCGAAAAATAATATTCATATACTTATTATTATCGGGTCTATATATTAATGCTCAGATTGATTTTGATCTAAGAGTTAGTAAGAAAAAGCTAGCAGTGAATGAAAGACTCAGACTTGATTTTGTGATGAATCAAAACGGAGATAATTTCACTCCCCCTTCATTTGAAGATTTTAATCTTGTGGGAGGTCCAAATCAATCCGTTAGTAACTCATGGATTAATGGTAAAAGATCTTTTTCAAAAACTTTTACATATTTTCTAGCTCCCAAAAAAAAAGGAATATATAAAATTGGAGCTGCACAGATTAGCTTTGAAGGCAGTAAATATGAGACAGATCCTGTTTCAGTTGAGGTATCATCTTCTGTCGCTAAGCCATCAGGCTCATCAAGTGTTGAATATTTAGCAGATGAAAACATGCATCTTGTTGCGGAAATATCCAAAATTGACCCTTATCTAAATGAGGCAATTACAGTTGTTTACAAGTTATATTTTAGAGATCCAATTAAAATTTCTGATGCCCGTGAAATCCAGAGTCCTAAATTTAGTGACTTTTGGAGTAGTTCAATTAAAATACCACAGTTAAAAGTTGAATCTGGATCATATAAGGGAGAATCCTATAATCAAGTAGTGTGGAAAAAATCTATTTTATATTCTCAAAAAACAGGAAAGCTGGTTATAGAACCTCTTGCTTTGAGTTTAGTTATTGAAATCCCCACAAAGCGTAGAGATTTCTTTGGAAATACCATTTATAAACAAGTTTCAAGATCTGTTAATGCAGGAAAACGTATTTTAAATGTTAAAGAACTGCCTGATGAAAATAAGCCAAGTGAATTTTCAGGAGCAGTAGGAGATTTTAAACTAGATTTTTTGATCAATAAAAAATCTCTCAAAGCACAAGAATCGTTTCAATCAGTAGTTAAAGTTTCAGGAAAAGGAAATTTAAAGCTTTTCAAACTTCCAAAAATAAAGGCTCCAAGCTCTATAGAACTTTTTGAGCCAGAGTATAAAGAAGAAATAAAGACAACACTTTCTGGTATGGAAGGAACAATTCAAAACACATATACAATGGTTCCTCAAGTTCAAGGGAAATACCCAATTCCTCAAATTGAATTCACCTATTTTGACCCAAATAAAGAGTCGTACGTAACTCTAAATTCAATTGACTATGTAGTCGATGTTTACGGAAATAGCTCTCTCTCTAATTCAATTAAATCTCAAGAAAAAATCGATCAAGATTTAAAAATAAGTACTGATGGTGCTTTTGGTTTTATAAAATTGAAATCAAAATTTACTCCAATAAATAAAGTAGAATTTTGGAATAAATCAATTTTTTGGTTCATAGTTTTTTCCCCTCTAGTTCTTCTACCAATTATTATTTTAATCAGAAAATTGTTGAAATCTAGAACTTTTGATGAAAATGATCTAAAGTTAAAAAGAAGAAGTAAGCTTGCAATAAAGTTTTTGGGAAATGCAAAAAAACATATTAATAATAAACCAGAATTTTATGATTCTTTAGAAAAAGCATTTCACAACTATTTAAAAGCAAAACTCAGAATCGAAACTGTTGATATTCAAAGAGATATAGTGGTAAATTCACTAGTTAAAAAAGGGGCAAATACTTCAACTATAGATTCTTTTATGATTATTCTGGATAACTGTGATATGGCCAGATATTCTAAAATAACCAATGTTAAAATGAAACAAGACTACTATTCTGCAATTGATATTATTGAAAAACTAGATAATGAAATATAATGTAATGAATTCTTTTTATACGATTTTTTTTATGTGTCATATTGGATTGTCACAATCCCCTGAATTATTATTTGAAAGGGGAAATCAATTATACAATGATGGAGAATTTGAGTTAGCCATAATGGAATTCAATAAAATATTAGAAAATAATTTACATAGCTCGGAATTATATTTTAATATGGGAAATTCATACTATAAATTAAATGATATAGCCAACAGTAATTTCTATTTCGAAAAATCACTTCTCCTTTCTCCAAATGACATTGGAATACTTAAAAATTTATCATTTGCAAAAAACATGATATTAGATGATATTGAAGAGCTTCCAAAAACACAATTTCAAAATAACATAAACTATCTTGTTTCTTTATTCTCAATTAGAGTTTGGTCATTTATTTTAATTAGTTTAATGTTATCATTTTTTATTTCGTCTATTTTATACTTATTTTCTAACAATCCAATCTACAAAAGAGCTTATTTTTCATTATCATTTTTTCTTATTATTATTTCATTTTTAACTTCTAATTTGATTTGGAAGGAATCAAAAAAAATAAATGAGCAGAAAAATGGAATTATTTTTTCTAAAGAGTTGTCTGTTTTTTCTGAACCTAATATTAGAGATGAAGAAATATTTACTTTACATGAGGGAACTAAGGTTGAATTAATGGACAAATTGAAGGGGTGGAATAAAATAAGATTAAGAAATGGATCTGAAGGCTGGGTTGTTGAAAATAATATCAAACCCTTATAAATATTTCCATTCCTCTTCAATAGAGGTGCTATTTATTTTGCTAAAAATAAATGAGCCTATTCCTGAAAGAGGTTCAAGTATTAGTGAATTTTCCATTAAATCAATTTTTAATTGCTTGCTAATCTCATTAGAGAAAAATATTTTGATTGTTATAAAGATTAAACAGGATGAAATAACCACCCATTTAGATAAACCAAATATGAATCCAGCTATTCGATTTATTATACCTATTGGAGCTACATTAACAGCCTTGGTTATTAATTTTGCAAAATAAGAAACCAAATAGATGGTTGTAAGGAAAATTATTAGACACGAAATTACATATGCAACACCTGTCGAAATATTTAAAATATTTTCAATTAATATGGATAATTGATTTGAAAAATAATACACACTAATTATACTTATAAATAAACTAGCTAAACTGGCAACTTCTCTAATTAGACCTTTTTTAAAGCCTGAAAATGATCCATAAATAAACAGGCATAAAAACACAAGGTCAATCCAGTTAACATTCATATTGATTTTTTTTAAATTTAAGAATTGATTGAATAGAAAACTAAATTTGTTTTATAAATTAAATATATGATGTAAAAATAATTACTATGCTAAATAAGGTTGTTATAATTAATAGAATCTGTACTTTTATAAAATGATAGAAGAGGTAAAAAAACATTTAAAAAAAGTAAATGATTTTGAAACAGAAAACCTATCTGATCTTGAATTATTTAGAATAGAATATTTAGGAAAAAAGGGAGTTTTAAATAAATTCTTTACCTCTTTTAGAAATGTGTCAATAGATGATAAGAAGGAGTTTGGAAAAGAATTAAACATTCTTAAAAATGCTGTAACTGAAAAAATAAAACACCTTAAAGGGGTGTTAAATTCAAATAATGAAGAGGGAGTAAATGGGGATTTATTTCGTCCAGGATTAGACTTTGATTCAGGGTCAAGACACCCTTTGTCAATTGTTAAGAATCGAATTATTTCAATCTTTTCACAAATTGGTTTTAATTTGTCAGATGGACCGGAAATTGAAGATGACTGGCATAACTTTTCGGCACTAAACCTTCCAGAACACCATCCTGCTAGAGATATGCAGGACACCTTTTTTATTAAAACTAATCCAGATATATTACTTCGAACACACACTTCATCTGTTCAGGTAAGATATATGGAAAATAACGAGCCTCCAATTCGTATACTATCGCCGGGTCGTGTTTTTAGAAATGAAGCAATATCATCAAGATCTCATTGTATATTTCATCAAGTTGAGGGTTTGTATATTAACAAAGAAGTTTCATTTGCTGACCTAAAGCAAACTCTTGAATATTTTACTAAAGCATTGTTTGGTAAATCAATTATTAGATTACGTCCATCTTATTTCCCTTTCACTGAACCAAGTGCTGAGGTTGACATTTATTGGGGTTTGGAAACAGAGATTGATAGAAGAATTACAAAAGGTACCGGTTGGTTAGAAATTATGGGATGTGGAATGGTCGATCCAAATGTATTGATCAATTGTGGTATTGATCCCGAAAAGTATTCTGGGTATGCTTTTGGAATGGGAATTGAAAGAATTGCAATGCTTTTATATCAGATAAATGATATTAGAATGTTTTTTGAGAATGATTTAAGATTTTTGAAACAATTTAAGTCATCTATTTAATCTAGTTTAGACTCCAACTTTTTAAAAACTTTTTTGGGATTTGAATTCTCGTAAAGTATTGAATATACTGCATTTAATATAGGAATTTTAGTTCTAAATTTTTTATTCATCTGAAATGCAGATTTTGATCCATAATATCCTTCTGCAATCATATTCATTTCTATCAAAATGTCATTTATTTTATATCCTTTACCAAGCATAACTCCTAGTTTTCTATTTCGACTAAAGGAAGAATAGCCTGTTACTAACAAATCTCCTAGATACGCCGAGTTATTAATATTTCTTTTCATTTTATAAACATTCTTAATAAATTTTTTCATTTCTCTTATTGAATTACTCATAAGAATACTTGTAAAATTATCTCCATAACCTAGTCCATGTGAAATTCCTGCGGCTATTGCATAACAATTTTTTAACATTGCTGCATACTCAGTTCCGATAATATCGTCTGAAATCGAAACTCTTACATATTTGCATTTGAGCCACCTAGATATAACTTTAGCAGTTATATTATTAATACATGAAAAAGTTAAATATGAAAGTTTTTCCATTGCTATTTCTTCAGCATGACATGGTCCTGATATAACACCAATTTGATCATATGAAATTTTAAAATGATCATGCAAAAAAGTCCCTAAAATTTTCATTTTTTCAGGTATAACACCCTTTATAGCTGACACAAAAATTTTTCTACTAACATCAATATTTATTTTATTTAGTTCTTCAAAAGCATAAACTGAAGGAATAGCGACTATTATAACTTCCGACTCTTGAACTATTTCATTTATATTAGAGCTAATATTTAGCCTACGAACTTTAAGTTTTGTAGAATCTAAATATTTAGGATTAAGACCATTTTTTTTTATTTTTGAAATATCCTCACTATTTCTAACATACCAGTTTACTTTTCTTTTGTTTTCTGTGAGAATTTTAATTAAAGCAGTTGCCCAACTTCCACTTCCTAAAACTCCCACTTTCCAGCTCAGATTATAATTAATGACCTCTATTCCATTTTCAATTTTTTTTAACATATAAATAAGTTTTGACTAATTTATTAGACATACTAAAAGTCCAAGTCCGTAAAAAATAATTATTCTTAGAAATTTCTTTCTGCTATCTCCGCTGTTATTGTGATATTTCCAACCTAAAAATATCAGAAAAACTGAGCCAAAATAAATAATTTGTTTTTTAAAATTTAACAAACCAAAATCCTTTGAAAATAGCAATAATAGTGAAAGAAACAACTGTATTAATGAAGCTACTAACCCAAATGTAAAATATCTTAAATGATTGTGGTTATAAATTTTTTTAAAAAAAAAACCAAAAATTGAGATAACAAATATTAAGGTTAAAATAATTTTGACAAAATTTGACCAAAAATTAATTATATATTCAAACATTGATTGTTAATATTTGATTTTACTTTATAAGTCAAATTTGATACCCTGAGCAAGAGGAAGTTCCGAGGAATAATTAATTGTATTTGTTTGTCTTCTCATATAAACCTTCCATGCGTCTGAACCGCTCTCTCTTCCACCTCCTGTATCTTTTTCACCTCCAAAAGCCCCTCCAATTTCAGCTCCCGAAGTCCCGATATTTACATTTGCAATACCACAATCACTTCCCCAGTGGGATAAGAAAGTTTCTGCCTCAAGAAGATTTTGAGTCATTATAGCAGAAGATAAACCTTGTTTAACATTGTTTTGAATGTCAATTGCGTTTTGAACATTTCCAGAGTATTTAATTACATATAAAAGTGGTGCAAATGTTTCTGTTTGAACTACCGATGCATCAGCACTTATTTCAGCTATCGATGGAGAAACATAACAACCACTTTCGTAACCTACCCCAGAAAGTGGACCTCCTTTAATTATCCAATTAGCTCCATCTTTTTCAGCAAGATGAATTGCATTAATATATTGATTGACAGATTTTTTATCAATTAGTGGTCCCATGTGATTTTTTGTATCTAACGGATCCCCTATTTTGATTTGTTCATAAGCTTTTTTTAGAGCTTCTATCATAGAATCGTAAATATCTTCATGTAAAATTAAACGACGAGTTGAGGTACATCTTTGTCCACAGGTTCCGATTGCTCCAAATACAGCACCAATTATCGTCATTTTAATATCGGCATTTGGAGTTATTATAATAGCATTATTGCCTCCAAGTTCTAGTAAAGTTTTACCTAAGCGTCTTCCAACAGTTTCACTTACTTTTCTTCCCATCTCAGTTGAGCCAGTAGCTGAAATAAGTGGAATTCTATTATCAGAAGACAACCATTCCCCAATTTTAGCATCTCCATTTACTAAACATGATATTCCTTCTGGCATTTGATTCTCTCTTAAAACTCTTTCAATAATTTTTTGGCATGCAATACTGCAAAGCGGTGTCTTTTCACTTGGTTTCCAAAGACAAACATCTCCACATATCCATGCTAAAGCCACATTCCAGCTCCAAACTGCAACAGGAAAATTAAAAGCTGAAATAATCCCAACTACCCCTATTGGGTGGTATTGTTCATACATCCTGTGTAAAGGTCTCTCAGAGTGCATAGTAAGACCATGGAGCTGCCTAGATAGGCCTACGGCGAACTCACAGATATCAATCATTTCCTGAACCTCTCCAAGACCTTCCTGATATGATTTTCCCATTTCATATGAAACTAACTTTCCTAAGTTTTCTTTTTGAATTCTTAATGCATCTCCAAACTGCCTTACCAAATCTCCACGTTTTGGTGCTGGTATTTTTTTAAAGATTTGAAATGCATTTTCCGCACTTTCTATTATCTTTTCATAGTCTTCAACACTCGCGCCTGCAACTTCAGGCATCGACAACCCATCAACAGGTGAGTTAGTGTAAATAATTTCTCCCGATCCAATCCAATTGGTGCCAGTACTGCAACCTAGTTGGCTATTTTCAATTCCCAAGGATGCCAAAACTTTTAAGATATTTTTATTCATAATGATTAACTTAAATGAGATTCAAAGTTAGTACTATTTAAAAAAAGTTAGTATTAAAAAAATATTTATTACGTTTGAATAATAAACATATTAAAGTCATGAACTATAAGCTATTACTTCTTTTACTTTCATTTTATTCGTGTAACTCTTCTAAAAACGACACAAATACCCAGATATATTCAATTGTTATTCATGGAGGAGCTGGAACTATTTTGAAAAAAAATATGTCTCAAGAAATGGAAATTAAATATCTAAATAAGTTAGAAGAAGCAATTGGTGTTGGGTATAAAATTTTAGAAGCTGGAGGATCAAGTCAAGAAGCTGTTGAGAAAACAATAAATATAATGGAGAACTCTATACTCTTTAATGCAGGAAAAGGAGCAGTTTTAAATTTTGATGGAAATGTGGAGCTTGATGCTTCATTTATGAATGGGTTAACTCTAAACGCTGGTGCTGTTTCAGGAGCTTCAAAAATAAAAAATCCTATTTCTGCTGCAATAGCAGTTATGGAGAACTCCCCTCATGTCATGTTGTCTGGGGACGGAGCCGATGAATTTGCCTTAAGTCAAAAACTGGAGTTAGAACCAAATAGTTATTTTATAACAGAGCGCAGACTTAAGTCTTTAAAAAAAGTTAAATCTAGACAAACTTCAGCTTCGATAGATGATAAAGAATATTTGTTATCTCAAAAATATGGAACTGTAGGATGTGTTGCACTTGATCAAAATGGAAATATTTCATCAGGAACATCTACTGGAGGTATGACAAACAAAAAATGGAATCGAATTGGAGATGCCCCTATAATTGGAGCAGGAACATATGCGAATAATAAAACTTGTGGTGTTTCTGCCACTGGTTGGGGAGAGTTTTTTATTCGTTCAGTAGTTGCATATGACATCTCAGCTTTAATGGAATATAAGGGTATTTCAGTTGAAGAGTCGGCAAGAATTGTTATACATGAAAAAGTAGCAAAATTGGGGGGTAATGGAGGAGTTATCGCGCTTGATAATCAAGGAAACGTAGCTATGGAAATGAATACTGAAGGAATGTATAGAGCTCATATGGATTCAAAAGGGAACAAGACAATCAAAATTTATGCAGAAAAATAATTTTATAATTGGGAATTATAGTATTTTATTTCACCTGTAACTTCTCTACCTAACCATTTTGGTTTTGGGAAGATTGAATTAATTGAATTTAATTCAATCTCTGCAACTATGAGTCCTTTGTGCTTTCCTTTAAAAACATCAACTTCATAAATAAATCCTTTTTTCGGTATTATATATCTAGTTTTTTTTATGGGGTCAGCAATACACATATTCATAAGTTGAGCTGCATCTTTAAATGAAATTTCATTTTCGACCTCTATTCTGCTGGTCCCATTATCAAAAGTTTCACCTTTAATTGTTAAAAAAGCTTTATTGTTTATAATTCTTACCCTAACTGTTCTTTGAGGATCTATAGATAAATAACCTTGCTCGATTGATTCCTCATTAACACTCTCTTTTATGAAATTGAGATTTTTAACTAAAAATTTACGTTCAATTTCAATAGCCATAATTAAAAAATTATATTTCTGTAACTCTCAATGTATTTACCATTCCTTTAGTTTTAACTGGCATTGCAGTTAAGTTAATTAAGAAATCACCTTTAGATACGTATTTGAATTTTTGTGCCACTTTATTTATTTCTTCAACTGTATTATCGGTACTGTCATAATTATCATAGAAAAAAGATTTGACTCCCCAGAGCAAACTTAGCTGACTTAAAATCCTTCTATTTGAAGTAAAAACTAATATGTTAGACATAGGTCTCCAGGCTGATATTTGAAAGGCAGTGTATCCACTATTTGTTAATGTACATATTGCCTTTGCCTTAATTTCATTTGCCATAACAGCTGCATGATAGCAGATCGATTTAGTTACATACCTATTTGTTTTAATTTTAGGTGGAAGACTTGGCACACGAATAAGATCAGACCCTTCAACACTAAGAAGTATTGAACTCATTGATTTAATTACTTCTACTGGAAACTTCCCAACTGAAGTCTCACCGGAGAGCATTACGGCATCTGCACCATCCATTACAGAATTAGCCACGTCATTTACCTCAGCTCTAGTGGCAGTTCTACTCTCTATCATTGTCTCCATCATTTGAGTCGCAATAATAACTGGAATTCTTGCTTTTTTAGCTTCTAATACAAGTTTTTTTTGAATTAATGGAACCTGGGCAGCAGGAATTTCTACCCCTAAATCACCTCTAGCAACCATAAGTCCATCACTATTATTAATTATTTCAGAAATATTTTTTATTGCTTCAGGTTTTTCAATTTTTGAAATAATTGGAATTTTATAGTCAGAATACTTTTCAATTAATTTCTTTAGCTCAATTATGTCTTCTTTTTTTCTAACGAATGATAAAGCAATCCAGTCAACATTTTGTTTTATGGCAAAAATTGCATCTTCAATATCTTTTTTTGTTAGTGCTGGAAGTGAAATTAAAGTGTTGGGTAAGTTTACACCTTTATTCGATTTAAGTTGCCCACCCTGAATAACTTTAGCAGTTACTAGATTTGTATTATCGGTACTTAGTATTTTAAAAATCAACTTTCCATCATCTAATAAAATAATATCTCCAATATTTACATCAGAGGCAAAATATTTGTAGGCCATGTAAACTTTAGTGGAATTACCTTTAAAAGGTTTTGAGCTAGAAAAGTTAATTATTTGACCTTCTTTAACCACAGAGTTATTTTCAATTTCACCGATTCGTAGTTTCGGTCCTTGGAGATCTGCTAAAACAGAAACATGTATTTGAAGTTCCTCACTAATCTCTCTTATTAAAGAAATACTTTTTGAAGCACCTATATAATCAGAATGAGAAAAATTAATTCTAAAAACATCAACGCCCTCTTCAATCATTTTTTTCATTGTTTCTGGAGAATCTGATGCGGGACCTAACGTAGCAACTATCTTAGTTTTTTTTGATTTTAACATTAATCAAGTATTAAATTAAAATTTGATTTAACAATAGTGTTGTCAACAATATAAGACAAGACTAACTGAGGCAATTTGTTTAATGTCTTAATTGTATGATTTATATCTAGACCGTGTTTTATCTTTATAAGATAATCAACATCTGGAAGAGAGTCCAACAAAGATACTTTTTTTGTTTCTGACAGATTAAATAAAGAATTAGTTTTAATGTCACTCCTAAAATCAATAAATTTTTTATTTGAAATTAAACTACAATTAATCCCTTTAATTAAATTCTCCCATTGAAATATTTCAAAAGTTGCATTTTTGTATAAAATGATTTTTTCATCTCTTGTAAAGTTAGCTCTCAGATTTTTATTTAAAATAAAAGCCATTGAATAATCGGGTAAACTTGTATGTACAGCTATTAAGAAATACTCTTCAACTATTTCATCAATAAGAAAGTATTTTTTATTCATTACTTCTGAACTTATATTTCAAAGCATTGTATGCTCTTTTTGAGGCTTTTTCCTCAGATTTTTTTTTTGATACTCCTCCTGCCTTAGAAACTTGCTTATTATCCAAAAAAAGAATTGAAGAAAAATTTATTTTGGGATTTAACCCTTCATCTTTTGTTGTTTTAAAAATAAGTTTTGTTTTATTTTTTTGAGACCATTCAATAAGTGTTCCTTTATAACTTATTATTGATGAATCTATGGTATCAAAATTTATATAATAGTCAATAATTTTATTTAAAATAAAATTTTTACATTTCTCAAAACCTCTATCTAAATAAATTGCCCCAATTAATGATTCTAACATGTTACCATGAATATCATCCTTTGAATCTTTTATGAAATGATTGCTGTCAATAAATCTATGGAGTCCAAGAGAATATCCAATTTTATTTAAGCTTTCCCTGTTTACAATTTTAGAACGAAGTTTTGTAAGGTCTCCCTCTTGGGAATTTGGAAAATTAATATATAAATGATCAGAGATAATAGTCCCTAGGATCGAGTCTCCCAGGAATTCAAGTCTTTCATAATTAATATTCAAACCATCCTTATCTCGAATATTTTTCGATTTATGAGTAAATGCAATTTTAAAAATTGATATATTTTTTGGACTAAAGCCAAGAATAATTTTTAATTCAGAAGAAAGAGTACATTTAGGATCTTTGTTTTTATTAAAAATTCGATCCAGGTTAAACACGATTATGAATTCAATTTTTTAAATAAAAGACAAGCATTGTGACCACCAAATCCAAAAGTATTTGACATTGCATTATCAATATTTCTTTTTTGTGATTTTCCAAAAGTAAAATTTAATTTTGAATCAATTTTTTCGTCAAAATTTTCGTGATTTATTGTAGGAGGCACAATATTTTCTTTAATTGACATAATGCAAGCAATTGCTTCAATAGCTCCTGCTGCTCCAAGAAGATGACCTGTCATCGATTTAGTTGAATTAATATTAATATCATAAGCATGATCGCCAAAAACCTCTTTTACGGCTTTGATCTCGGCAATATCTCCAAGTTGGGTTGATGTTCCGTGTACATTAATCAAGTCTAGATCTTGTGGCTCACAATTTGAATCTTTAAGACAATTTCTCATAACCTTTATTGCACCTAGACCTTCTGGATGAGGTGCTGTTATATGGTGAGCATCTGCTGAAAGACCTCCACCAGCAAGTTCAGCATATATCTTTGCACCCCTAGCAATAGCGTGTTCGTATTCTTCAAGAACCAATGATCCTGCACCTTCTCCCAAAACAAAACCATCTCTATTTTTATCAAAAGGACGTGAAGCTTTGGCAGGTTCATCATTTTGTTTAGACAGGGCATGTAAAGCATTAAATCCACCAATTCCAGCTATAGTAACGCCCGCTTCAGAACCCCCCGCAATCATTATATCTGCATAACCTAATCTGATGTAATTAAGAGCGTCAATAATAGCGTTGGAAGAAGATGCACAAGCTGATACTGTAGCAAAATTAGGTCCCATGAAACCATATTTGATAGAAATCATACCTGAAGCGATATCTGGAATGAATTTAGGGATAAAGTAAGGATTAAAGCGAGGAGTTCCGTCGCCTTTCTGAAATTCAATTACCTCGTTTTGAAAGGTCTCAAGACCGCCTATTCCTGAACCCCAAATTACTCCTATTTGATCCTTATCTTCTTTATTTAGATCCAAACCTGAATCAATAACTGCTTCTTCAGTCGAAACTAGGGCATATTGAGTAAATCTATCGTATTTTCTAATATCTTTTTTCTCAAAAAAATTGAGAGGATCGAAACCCTTTAGCTCACATGCAAATTTGGTTTTAAATTTTGAAGCATCAAAATAAGTTATGGGCGCAGCACCACTTTGTCCTGTTATTAAACCATTCCAATAATCATCAAGGGTATTTCCAATAGGAGTAAGTGCACCCAATCCAGTAACAACTACACGTCTTGACTTCATTAAAATATGGATTTATTTTGCCTGCTCTATAAATTGAATTGCTTGACCAACGGTTGCGATATTTTCTGCTTGGTCGTCTGGAATTTGAATATCAAATTCTTTTTCGAACTCCATAATTAGTTCAACTGTGTCCAAGGAATCAGCCCCTAGATCGTTTGTAAAATTTGCTTCAGCTACAACTTCGTTTTCATCAACACCTAATTTGTCAACTATTATAGCTTTAACCCTTGAAGAAATGTCAGACATAATTTTTATTTTAAATTTGTAACAGCAAAAATAAAAAACTTTAGTCTAATACTTGGGTTTCTTTAATAAAATGTCAAGTTTGTGTAATAATATGGGAAAATTTAATGCTCGTTGCACCAAAATGTTTAAAATTTATGAATTCAAAAATCAAAAAAATTACTCTTTTAGCGTCAGGAAATGGATCAAATGTTGAAAACATTATAAAATTCTTTGATAAAAACCCTATGATTGAGGTAGTTTTAGTTGCAGGAAACAAAAGGGATGCAAAAGTATTTGAAAGAGTTAAGCAATATAAAATTGACACCTTTATTTTTAATAAATACAATTTCAACGAAAATTTTATTGATATTTTAGACAAATATGAAACAGATCTAATAGTTTTAGCAGGTTTTTTATGGAAAATTCCAAAATCTTTAATTAATAGATATAAGAATAAGATTATTAATATTCACCCTTCTCTACTCCCTCTTTATGGAGGAAAGGGAATGTATGGCATGAATGTTCACAAAGCTGTTATAAGTAATAAAGAAAAGAAAACTGGAATATCAATACATGAAGTTAATGAAGATTATGACAAAGGAAAAATAATTTTTCAAGCTAAAATTTTAGTTTTACCTGAGGACACAATAGAAAGTTTAGCGTCAAGAGTCCAAGATCTTGAAAAAAAACATTTTCCTAATATTATCAAGGAATTTTTGTTAAAAATTAAATGAAAGAAATTCAAATTTATACAGACGGATCTTCAAGAGGTAACCCGGGCCCCGGTGGATATGGCGTTATTTTACAATCCACTGAACTTACTAAGGAACTTTCAGGTGGATTTAAAAAAACGACGAATAATAGAATGGAGCTTCTGGGTGTAATTACTGGTCTTGAAGCATTAAAAAACAAACCATCTAATGTTGTTGTGTTTTCTGATTCAAAGTATGTTATCGATCCCGTTATTAAAAAGTGGTTGTTTAATTGGGAGAAAAAAAATTTTAAGGATAAGAAAAATAAAGATTTGTGGAAAAGATTTCTTGACGTTTACAGAAAACATAATGTAAAATTTACCTGGGTTAAGGGCCATAGTAATCATTTGCAAAATGAGAGATGTGATTACTTAGCAGTTAAAGCAGCTTTGGGAAAAAAACTCAAAGTTGATGAGTTTTATGAAAATTTACAAAATGCTAAATAAACTTCGTTACGAACTGAACTAAGTTTTCTACTTTTGTTCAATGAGAAGTAAATTATTAGTTGTAGGAACAATGGCATATGATGCTATTGAGACTCCTTTTGGAAAAGTTGACAATATTTTGGGAGGAGCAGCAACATATATTGCTTTCGCTGCATCAAATTTTAAAATTAAAATTGGCCTTGTATCTGTTGTTGGAGACGATTTTAATTCTAATGATTTAAAATTATTAACTGAAAGAAATATTGATTTATCTGGGGTTGAAGTTGTTAAAGGTGGAAAAACTTTCTTTTGGAAGGGTAAATATCATAATGACATTAATAAAAGAGACACCTTAGATACACAATTAAACGTTTTAGAAAACTTCAAACCTAAAGTCCCAAAAACTTGGAAAAAGTCAAATATTCTTCTCCTAGGCAATCTTCATCCAGCAGTTCAATTATCAGCTTTAAACCAAATGAATATAAAGCCTGATTTGATTATCCTTGATTCAATGAATTTTTGGATGGATAACTTTCGTTCAGCTTTAGATGATGTAATTAGTAAAATTGATTTATTGTGTATTAATGACGAGGAGGCTCTTCAATTAACTGGAAAAACTTCTATCAAAAATGCAGCTGATGCAATTCAAATTTTGGGTCCAAAATATGTTATTGTCAAAAAAGGTGAACACGGTGCAATGCTGTTTCATAAAGAAGAGGTTTTTATTGTTCCAGCATTTCCATTAAAAGAAGTCAAAGATCCTACCGGTGCCGGAGATAGTTTTGCAGGAGGCTTTGCAGGATATATTGCACAAAATTCAAATACATCTTTTGAAAGCATGAAAAAAGCATTAGTATATGCTTCTGCGATGGCATCTTTTACTGTTGAAGAATTTGGAACAGAAAACTTACAAAATGTCAATAAACTAAATTTGGAAAAACGATTTAAAAGAATCGTAAACCTAACAAAACTAGATTCAGAATCTATAAATTCAGACTAACTTATGAGTGATGCTATAAAACACGAATGTGGAATCGCCTTAATTCATTTAAAAAAACCATTAAGTTATTTTAAGGAAAAACATGGTACAGCTTTATATGGAATAAATAAGATGTATCTGATGATGGAAAAACAGCATAATAGAGGGCAGGATGGTGCTGGTTTTGCTAGTATAAAATTAGATCTTCCTCCAGGACAGAGATATATAAGCCGTGTAAGATCAAATGACAACGAACCCATTCAAGATATCTTTAAGAAGATTAATGAGAGAATTATTACAGAATTAAAGTTGTATCCAGATTTGTTAGATAAGCCTGAAGAGTTAAAGCAGAGAGTTCCATATCTTGGGGAAATAATGCTAGGTCATGTTAGGTATGGTACTTTTGGAAACAATACACTCGAGAGTGTACATCCTTTTTTAAGACAAAATAACTGGAAACACAGGAATTTAATTATTGCTGGGAATTTCAATATGACAAATGTTTCTGAATTATTTGACAACCTAGTTGAGCTTGGTCAGCACCCAAAAGAGAGAGCAGATACGATTACAGTAATGGAAAAAATTGGGCATTTTCTAGATTATGCAGTTGCAAAAATATATAAGAAATTAAAAAAAGATGGTTATTCTAAAGCGGAAGCAACTCCGCAAATTGCATCCAAGCTAGATATGTCTAAAGTATTAACTAAAGCTTCAAAGAATTGGGACGGTGGATATGCGATAGCAGGAATGTTAGGTCATGGAGACACTTTTGTTCTTAGAGACCCTGCAGGTATTAGACCAGCATTTTTCTACGAAGATGATGAAATTGTAGCTGTTGCATCTGAGAGACCTGTGATTCAAACTGTTTTCAATGTTCCTTTTGAGAAGGTTAGGGAGTTAAAACCAGGACATGCTATAATTACTAAGAAAGGTGAGGATTCAAAAATCATAAAAATACTAAACGAATTACCAAAAAAATCGTGTTCATTTGAAAGAATCTATTTCTCAAGAGGTAGCGATGCTGAAATTTATAGAGAAAGAAAAACATTGGGTAGAAAAATATTTCCAGATGTTTTAAAAATTATTAATAGTGATTTTATAAACACAGTGTTTTCCTTTATTCCAAATACTGCTGAAACCTCTTTTTACGGAATGATAGATGCTGCTCAAGAGCACATAAAGAATATGCTTTTGGATGCAATTTCAGATGAATCAAGTAGAAATATTAAGTTTTTAAAACCGCTTGTTTCGCTTAAACCAAGAATTGAAAAAATTGCCATCAAAGATGCTAAATTAAGAACATTTATAACTGAAGATTCAAGTAGAGACGATTTAGTAGCTCATGTTTATGATATAACCTATGGAATTGTTAAGCCAACGGATAACCTAGTTATTATTGATGACAGCATTGTTAGAGGAACAACTCTTGAGAAAAGTATACTTAGAATGCTAGATCGACTAGAGCCAAAAAAAATAGTTATAGTTTCGAGTGCCCCCCAAATTCGATATCCAGATTGCTATGGGATAGACATGGCGAAATTAGAGGACTTCATTGCTTTTAAGGCTGCAGTTGCACTTCATGAAGACAATGGGTCAAAGGATAGTGTTTTAGATGCAATATATAAAAAGTGTAAAAATGCAGTAGAGAATAATTCCCAGGAATCAAAAAACTTTGTTAAAGAACTATACAAACCATTTAGTGCAGATCAAATTTCTAATAAAATTGCGAAATTGCTTTCAGCTAGTGGTATAAAGTCAGAGCTTAAAATTATTTTTCAATCAATTGAGAACCTTCATTTAGCTTGCCCAGATCATCTAGGTGACTGGTATTTCTCAGGAGACTATCCTACCCCCGGAGGAAATAAGGTTGTAAACAAGGCTTTTATTAACTTCTATGAAGGCAAATCTAGAAGAGCGTATTAAAATTGCAGTATTACGACTTTAGCTCATACAATTTTGAAACATTTTTCCAATTAACAACATTAAAAAAAGCGTTAATATAATCTGGTCTCCTGTTTTGATAATTTAAATAGTACGCATGCTCCCATACGTCAAGACCTAAAATAGGATAACCTCCACATCCAACACCCGGCATTAAAGGGTTATCTTGATTGGGTGATGAGCAAATTTCAACTTTTCCACCAGGATGGACACATAACCAAGCCCAACCAGATCCAAAACGAGTAGCTGCAGCTTTTGAAAATCTTTCTTTAAGTGAGTCAAATGAACCAAAACTGGAAACAATAGCATCTAATAATTTTCCTTTAGGCAAACCACCTCCACTTGGACTCATACTTTCCCAAAATAAACAGTGGTTATAATATCCACCTCCATTGTTTCTGAGAGCAGCATTATTCATATCAATATTTTGAAGAATTTCTTCAATAGATTTATTCTCAAGATCACTTCCTAAAACTGAATTATTAAGATTTGTAGTATATCCATTGTGATGTTTACCGTGATGTATTTCCATTGTTTTTTTATCAATGTTTGGTTCTAAAGCATCATATGAATATGGTAAATTTGGGAGTGTAAAAGACATTGTTTTAATTTTTAATTATTCACAAAAATATGTTTTCTTTTTCTTATTTGCATTTTTTTGACCTAAATAAACACTTACATTTATATGTTATTTAATAATAAATGGTAAAACCAACCTTTAATTTAATAAATGCCTCTGCTGGATCAGGAAAAACATATTCTCTTGTTTTTAACTATCTACTACAATTACTCTCAAATTCAAAAGATGATCATTTTAGAAGTCTTTTAGCTTTAACCTTTACGAATAAAGCAGTCAATGAAATGAAAACCAGAATTGTTAAAACTTTATTTGACTTCACCAAAGAAGATCATTCCGAAATGAGATATGAAATTTCTAAAAAATTGAATATTGAGGAATCACAACTTCGTAAAAAGTCAGACAGAGTTTTAAAAAATATATTATACGATTATGCAGGTTTTGACATTCTAACTCTTGATACTTTTACACATAGAATAGTTAGAACATTTGCATTAGATCTTAAATTGCCCAAATCTTTTGAGGTCATTATTGATCAAGATGAAATATTGAAAGAATTGGTACAAATTATTATTGATCAAGTTGGAGTTGAAGAAGAAATAACAAAGTCGCTAGTTGATTTTGTTCATTATAAAATTGATAACGGCAATAAGGAATCTATAAATGAAGGTTTACTTGGAGTAGCTAGACTTATTTTGAATGAAAATGATAGAGATTTTCTAAAAAAGATAAAAAATACTTCACTAAAAGATTTTAGAGAAACTCAAAAAATATTAAAAAAAATAAAACATAAAGAATCTGAAAAAGCAAACCTAATTGCTGTTGATATACTAGAAAAAATTTTTGCACAAGGACTTGATAAATCTATTTTTTCTCGAGGTTCTGTAATTAGACATTTTTCTTCAATATCTAAAAATGAGTTTCAAGGAATTTATTCAAATAATTTAGAAAAAAATCTTTCCGAAGGAACTAAAGTTGTTAAGACTACTGGTAATCCTAAGGAATTAATTAGCAAAGCAGAAAATATGATTCCTGAAATTCATCAATCATATTTATTAGCTAAAAAACACATTTTAATGTATAATTTGATCCATGAACTTAGTTTACAATGGACTCCTCTTTCACTTATGTCTGAATTGGAAAAGCTTTTAACCAGATATCAGATTGAAGAAAAAAAAATGTTAATTGGTCAGTTTAACGAAAAAATATCTGAAGTAGTAAAGGGTCATGATGCTCCTTTCATATATGAGCGAATTGGGGAAAAGTATAAGCATTTTTTTATTGATGAATTTCAAGACACATCAAGACTTCAGTGGGAAAATTTAAAACCGCTACTTAAACATGCTTTGGATAGTCAAGATTCTAAAGGTGATTTCGGTTCAGTTTTTGTAGTTGGTGATCCTAAACAGGCAATTTATAGATGGCGTGGTGGAGATGTTCATATGTTTTTAGAGTTATTGGGTTCAGAAAATTTTAACCAAACTCCTGTTAAGACTAATTTATTACCAACAAATTATAGAAGTCAAGACAACATAGTTGAATTTAATAACTTTTTTATTAAAGGGGCACTAAACTCAATTTCTGACTTGAACTATCGTTCGTTTTATGAAAAGTCATTTCATCAAAAAAAGAATAATTTTCCTGGAGGAAAAGTAGAAATTAATTTTGCTGAGAATAAAAATGATTTAGTTCATATTGAAAAAACTATAGCTGGTCTTTTTCAAGCCAAAGAGATTGGTTTTTCTTGGGGTTCAATGGCAATCTTAGTTAGAAAGAAAAAGCAAGCAATAACAATTTTTGAATCAATTTCAAAGACTGAAATTCCAATTGTTTCAACTGAATCGCTCTTGCTTAAAAATTCATCCTCAATAAAGCTTATTATTTCTGTTTTAAACTTAAATATTCAACCTGAGAACTCAATCGAAAGAATTAATATATGTAGATATTTTATTATAAAAAACAACGATGATGAGAATTCTCATGAAATTTTTAAAGAAGCCCTAAAAGGATCTTTAATTGATTTTTCAAGTTTTTTATCACTAAGATTCAAATATTCATTCGATGTAAAAGCAATCATAAACCTAAATTTTTATGAATTAATTGAAACTCTGATTTCCAGTTTAGGCTTATTAAATAATTTTGACACTTACCTTGAATTCTTTTTGGATTATTGTATGGATTTCTCTAAAAAATCGAAAAGTAATATTTATAATTTTTTAAATAAATGGGAAAAGGATTCTGAAAAACTAACTATACCACTCCCTGAAGACAATCATGCTGTTAGTATTATGACCATTCATGTTGCCAAAGGTTTAGAATTTCCTTTTGTAATATTACCCTTTTTTTATTCAGATTTTCAACCTGATTCTAGACTTAAAAGACAAGCATGGTATCCGATTAAATTTAAAGATACTAAGTTAGATTATGGTAGAATTAATTTTTCTTCAAGACTAGAAAGTTATGGTATAGAAGGTAAAGAGATTTCAGACAATGACAAGAGAGAAAATGAGCTGGATGCCTTTAACACCCTTTACGTTGCTTTAACCAGAGCATCAAGAAAAATGTTGATAATAACAACACTACTTGAAAAACCAAAAATTAATAAAAATTATGCACAACTATTTATTGATTTTGTAGAAAATCAAAATTTCATTCCTAGTACTGACAAGCCTTTTGTTTTTGGATCAGAAACTATAAAGTATCAAGAAAGTAATTATAACAATTTACAATATCAAATCCTTAAACCCAAAATAGACTATAATTGGAAGAACCTTATAAAAAATCGAACTGATTGTAAAATAACGGAGAGTTCTTTAAAGGGTATTTCAATTCATAAAGTTTTATCAAAAGTTAGATTTGAGTCTGACATAGAAAATGCAATTGAAGCATCCTTTCAAGAGGGAGTTTTTAACACTATTGATAAAGGCTTTTATATTGAATTATTGAAAAAAATTGTATATCATAAAGATTTAAATTTCATATTTAAACAAGGTAATATTGTCCATAATGAAAAAGAAATTCTCATACCTAAGTCTTTAAGTGTAAGAATTGATAAAATAGTTTTAACTGAAACATGCTGTTTTATAATTGATTATAAGTCAGGCGAACCCAAAAAGGAAGACAAAAAACAGGTATTAAATTATTCGAAACTCATAAGTTCAATGGTAAATTTACCAATAGAAATATTACTCGTTTATATCAAAGACGAAGTCAAAGTTGAAAAAATTACAAATGATTAAAATCAAGTCCTTAAATGATTAACTTTTTAGATTTTGTATCCGAAAATATTATAAACGAGAATCGAGATTTCCATGATATAAAGATAATTGTGCCAAGTAACAGAGCTTCTTTATTTTTAAGAAATAATTTAATTCAAAAAATAAAAAAGCCAGTAATTTCCCCCCAAATTATTAGTATATCTGAATTCATTAATGAGCTTTCTTCGGTAGTTAAAATAGAAAATACATCGGTTGTATTTGAAATGTACATAATTTACACAAAAATAATACCTAAAAATGATCAACAAAGTTTTGATGAGTTTATGGGGTGGGCTCAAGTTTTGATTAATGATTTTAATTTAATAGACAGCTACTTAGTTGATGCAAAGGCCATTTTCTCAACATTAGAGTCTGCTCAGAAGATAAATGAATGGGCTCAATCAGATTATTTAGATTCAGCAAAGAGTAAAAATATTAATTTTTGGAAAAACAACTCCTCCCTATACTATTCTTTATATAAAAAACTTATTAAAAAAGGAGTCGGAACAATTGGAATGCAGTTTAGAGAAGCAATTAAAAATCTGGAGGTATACATATCACAAAATAAAAAATTTCATTATTTTATTGGTTTTAATATGTTGAATACCGCTGAAAGCAACATTATACAAGAATTTATATCTCAAAAAAAAGGTAAGGTTTTATGGGACTTGGATAAAGAGTTTTTTGAAGACAAAAATCATCCAGCTGGAAAATTTATCAGATCATATTATAAAGAATGGAGGTGTTTAATAAATCAATATCCTGAGGGATTATCATCTAATTTCCAAAAGGATAAAAAATTCAATTTTGTTGAAACGTCAAATAAAATTGCTCAGGCAAAATATGTTGGTCAAATAATTAACAAAGACAAAGATTTTAATCCTACTATAAAAAAAGGGATAGTCTTGGGAGATGATGAGATTCTTTCTCCTGTTTTGTCTGGAATAAGTATTGACAAAAGTAAATGGAATGTTACGATGGGATTATCTATTCAAAACTTTTCTTCAATTTCTTTTTTGGATATGATTTTTCAAATGCATATAAATGCTGTTGAAGGAAATTATTTTTTTGAAGATGTTTTTTCAATACTGAAAGACAACATAGTAATACACGAACTTAATAAGGAAAAATTTGATTTAGTAGGGTTGATTAAAAATCTTGAAAATTCTAATCATACTATTTTCTCTTGTCAAAACCTCTATTCAGATCAAACATCCTTTCAATATATTTTATTCCGACCTATAGTCTCGTCCTTTGATTTACTTGAAAAAATAAAAACTTTAATTATATATCTCGAGGAAGAAAACAATGTTATCAATGGTCAATCAACTATGGGGTTATTTAACATAATTAAAATAATTATCTCGAAAATTTTAGAGTATTCAGATCGTATTACAGACATTCCACTTAAGGTTTTATTTTTATTGTATCAGGAATCTTTAAAAGAACAAAAATTAAATTTTTCTGGCGACTCAGGCTCACAAATACAGATAATGACGCTTCCTGAAACAAGATTAATTGACTTTGACTCGGTAATATTAACAAACGTTAACGAAGGTATATTGCCTAAAGGAAAAAATAATGATAGTTTTTTGCCTTTTGATTTAAAAAAATATTTTAAACTCCCAACTTTTTTAGAACAAGATGCTAAATATGCTTATCAATTTTACAGGCTAATTCAAAATAGCACCAATGTCTACCTGTTATATAGTATAAGTGATAAAGGGCTTGGTGGATCAGAGAAAAGTAGATTTATTTATCAATTAGAATATTTTGCAAAGTTAAATCACGAATTAAAATTCATTAAGGTTAAATCATTTTTTAAAAACACCCCTTCATTTAAAGTTGAAAAATCTAACGATATAATAAATATTTTAAAGACAATAGTAAAAAAAGGACTTTCTCCATCAGTCATAACTAGTTTCATGATAAATCCTTTAAACTTTTATTATAACCGTATACTAAAGATTAAAGAGGGAGGCAAATTATCTCCAGTAATAGAACCGAGGGACAAGGGGAATATAGTTCACGAAACATTGGAAGATCTATACAAACCATACCTATCCAAAGAGCTTACAGTTAAAAACTATCAGGAAATTCTAATTAATCTACCAACTGTTTTAGATAAAAAGTGTAAATTAATTTATGGTGGAAATCCAGAAAGAAAAGGGCATAACTTTTTAATTTATGAAGAATTAAAAAAACAATGTGAAGAATTTTTGAAAACTGAAAAATCATTAGTAAAAAAAGGGAATAAATTAAAGATTTTATCATTAGAGAAAAAAATTGAATATTTATTAGAGTTCAAAGAATTAAAATTTCCAGTCAAAATAATCGGAACAATAGACCGGGTTGATGAATGGAATGGAGAATTAAGAATTTCAGATTATAAGACTGGTTCAGTTAAAAAAGACAAGTTAAAATTTTATTCAAATTTTACTTTTGAAGATCTTAATTTCGAAAAAAGTTTAGATTACGCCCCCCTTTTTCAGTTATTACTTTACTCATATGTATACTTTAAACAGAATTCTTGTAAGACAATTAGGGCCGGAATAATTCCAATAAAAAATCCAAATGATTATTTTTATTTGGTTACTACATCCGCTATTAAAGAAAATAAAAATTTATTAAGCTTTGACACTTTTAAACAATTTGAAATTGAATTAATAGCTGTAATAAAAAAATTATTCAACGAAAAGACACCATTCATGGCCAATGATTCAAAATAATTTTTTATAATAGCGTTATATTCCATTAATTATGGCTGAAAAAGAAGATTTTGATAAAATAGACTCCAATAAAGACGGAGTTATCTCAGAGGATGAATTTGCAAACGCATCAAAATCTGCTGGAGTAGAAAAACAAAAGCTTAATTGGTTTTTGCGTCTATTAACTCTTGGTGATCGTTTTTCATTGGGGGATTTTTTTGATCGAGCAAAAAAAGGATTTGTAGAATTTTTAATAGTATTTTTTGGTGTTTTAGTTTCTTTTGGAGTAGAACAAAAAGGAGATGATTTTGAGGATCGTGAATGGAATATTGAAAACTTACATAATCTCAAAGCGGAAATGGATTCCATAAAGGTATATACAACTGGTTTTCAGGATCAATATGATTATATAATAGGTGAGTATCAAGACCTTTATGATAATTGGGATAGAGATAAGAAAACTAATTTTATATGGATTTACGGAAAAAATGATTATGAATTTCCTTTAAAACTATACACGAACCGAAATCCTTTTAATCCCCCAAGAGTAGTATATGACGCAATAAAACTAGATGGAACATTTCGTTTTTTGGGATCTGAAATCGGCCAATCAGTTTATAAAACTTATGAAGGATTGGAACTTAAATATTTAAAAATAAATACTGACAAAGAAGAGGAGGTTTTTACCAAAAAATTTAATGATAGGGTTGACAGTAAGTGGGTATTTGATTTAGATTATATTGACTTTGATTCACCCCAATTTTGGATTAAATACAGAGAATACATTAAAAATGATCAATATATAAAGTATAATCTTTTTAAAAGACTTGAACTTTGGCGGCAAACCGCAGGACAGTTTAAAGACTATTTACAAGTCATTGATTCAAGTATTGAGTTAGTAACTAAAGAAATTGAAAAAAAAGATAGTGAGATCACAATTGTCTATTGGGTATTTTAGATGCAACTAAATTTAACGATTTGGAAAATCTTTTACAACAATGCTTGAAACAATTTTTCCGGAAATTAAAGAAGGAGGAACTCCAGGACCAGGAACAGTTAATTGTCCTGTAAAATACAGACCTTTTATCTTTTTACTCTTGATTTTTGGCTTAAAGATTGAAGTCTGAAATAATGTATTAGCAAGTCCATAAGCGTTGCCTTTATAAGAATTATAGTCTTTCATAAAATCTTTAACACAAAACGATTTTTTATAGATTATATGATTACTAATTTTCTCTCCAGCAATCTCTTCAATTCTTTTAAGCACAATCTGTAAATATTTGTTTCTAATATTTTCTTCATCTTTCAAGTCTGGGGCAATTGGAATCAAAATAAAACAATTTTCACAATCTTTTGGAGCCATACTTTGATCACTTAATGAAGGAAAATTTAAATAAAAAAGTGGAGATTCAGGCCACTTGGGATTATCGTAAATTTCAGAAGCATGTTCACTAAAATTACCATCAAAAAAAAGATTATGATGACTCATTTTTTCTATTTTCTTATCTAAACCAATATAAAAAAGTAGTGAGGACGGAGCAAAAACTTTTTTATCCCAATAGGAATCTGAATAATTTTTAAGATGATTTGGAATAAGTTTTTCCGTATGATTATAATCTGCACCACTTATTATAATATCACACAAAAAAGTGTTTCCATTTGCAACAACTCCTTTGACTTTTTTATTATCAACTAATATTTCATCAACTTGATGATCGGATTCAAATTTCACTCCTTTTTCTAATGCAAGTTCAATCATTGATTCAACTACTCTATGCATCCCACCTTTCTCAGGGAACCAAGTTCCTAAACCAAAATCTGCATGATTCATTATATTATAAAATGCTGGAGTGTTTTCTGGTTTTGCGCCCAGGAATAGAGCTGGAAACTCAAGAATCTGTCTCAGCTTATTGTTTTTAAAGTATTTAGCCACTTCGGATTTAATATTAGTAGCAAAATATCGTAATCGTCTAATTGTTTCTAATGTGATTAATTCTAAAATGGACTCTCCAGGTTTGTAGACAACTTTCTCCATAGCAATGGAATAATTTTTTTTTGCCTCAGCCATAAATTTCATCAACTTTTTTGATGATCCTTTTTCATGTTTTTCAAAAGTATGACTGATTTTTTCAAGATTATCTCCAATTTCTATAAAGTCATTTTTGGCAAAGTATACTCGATAAGCTGGATCAAGTTTTTTTAGAGTGTAATAATCATCAACTTTTTTATTAAAATCATTAAAGTACTTTTCAAAGACATCAGGCATCCAATACCATGACGGACCCATATCAAAGGTGAAGCCCTCAGCTTTGAATTTTCTGGCTCTTCCACCAAAAGATTTATTTTTCTCAAGTATAGTTACATTATAACCTTTATCTGCAAGATATGTTGCAGCGGAAATAGAAGAAAATCCAGATCCTATTACAATAACTTTTTGTTTCATGTTGGTTTAAATATATTTAATGAAAAACTAATTACAACTACTCTAAGTGTTATTTTTCTTTTCTATCTCTAGTTTTTATAATTTCTTCAACAAAAGATGCACTTATAACCCCTGTGGGAATAGCAACGATACCTATGCCAACAAGAGATATAATTGATGCGAAAATTTTACCTCCAACCGTTATAGGATAAACATCACCATAACCAACAGTTGCCAATGATACCGTTGCCCACCAAATAGATTCTGATATACTTGAGAACTTTTCAGGTTGAGCAGTATTTTCTAAATAATAAATTGCTGAGGCTGAAAATAAAATAGTAAGAATTGATAAAAAAAGTGTGAATTTTAATTCACTTCTTACAGCAGATAATGCTTTGACAAAAAGCTTGAGTGATTCTGAATCTCTACCCAATTTAAAAATTCGAGTCAGTCTAAACAATCTTAAAATCCTTAAAAATCTCCCATCTATTTTTGTGAATTGGTTTAAGAAAAATGGAATGATTGAAATTAAATCAATTATTCCAAAAATGCTTGTGATATAACCTATTGCCCCTTTCATTTTTGATTTCTTATAAGCATGGAATATGCGGTATGTGTATTCAATAGAAAAAATACAAATGGAAAGGGCTTCAAAAATATAAAATTCTTTAAAATAAATTTCACGAATTGAAATATGAGACTCTGCTATCATCGCAATAATATTTGCAATAATTAAAATATAAATGAACTTATCTATAGATTTTGGAATCTTCATAAAGTTTATTTTTTCCTCATATCTACCACTATTCCAATCAAAACAATGATGGTTGTGATAATAACAGTAACTGCAACAAATTTGGGACTTATCATGATAAAATTTATCACTAAATTAATTAAAACTTATAAGAATAAACTAAAAAAATAAAGTTATGCTTCTGAAGTATGTTTTTTAACTATCGAAACCGCAATTTTTAATTAAAGAAATAGATTAAAAAATATAAATAGACGATATTTGTTTTATAAAATTCAAATTATTTCAAAGCATATCAAATTAAATAATGAATCTTTCACAACTCTAACACTTTTTAATTTTGGTAGTAATTGGTACTGGCCTTTTAAAGAAATGGCTTTTGCAAAAAATAATTTTTCCAAAATTGAAGGTTTAGAATTCAACAAAGTTATGGGTACAGGAGGGGGCTCTGGTTTTAGTTTAAAGCCTGATTTTAGTACTTATGCTATTTTGTGTGTCTGGAAAAACAAGGATTCTTCTGAATCATTTTTTAACAATCATAAAAAATTTAATCAGTACATTGAAAAATCAATTTCAACAAGACACCTTGAGCTTAAAGCAGTAAAAAGTAACGGTTACTGGAGTGGTTACCAGCCATTTAAGCATCAAGAAATCAAGCATTTTGAAAGCAATAATCCAGTAGCAATAATAACTAGAGCTACTCTTAATTGGAATAGATTGATTTCGTTTTGGAGATCTGTTCCCTTAGCAAGTAAAGCCATTGAAAAAGCAAAGGGTGTAATCTATTATAAAGGAATTGGTGAATGGCCTTTTTTTCAGCAAGCAACAATTAGTATTTGGGAAAATTTTAATTTTGTTAATGAATTTGCTTATAAGCAAAAAGAACACACTGAAATTGTAAAAAAAACAAGAAAAAATAATTGGTATAAGGAGGACCTTTTTTCAAGGTTTACAGTAATCTCAAATACAATAAATAAATTTAAAATTGAATAAAGCTATTATTGTTGGTTCAGGAATAGCAGGAATAGCATCCAGTATTCGCCTTGCCAAGAAAGGGTATTCGGTTAAGGTGTTTGAGGCAAATTCATTTCCAGGGGGAAAAATCCATTCATTTGAAAAATCAGGTTATAGATTTGATGGTGGCCCTTCATTATTTACAATGCCTCAATTTGTTGATGAACTTTTTGAACTTTGTGGAGAGAATCCCAAAGACCACTTTTCTTACATAAAAAAAGAAATTGCCTGTAACTATTTTTGGGAGGATGGAAAAAAATTAGTTGCATATGGAAATAAACAAGACTTTATTAATGAAGTCCAGGAAAAGCTTGGTGTTCCCAAAAAAAAACTAATTAATTACTTTGATCGTTCAAAGAAAAAATATGATTTAACAGCTCCAATTTTTTTAGAAAAATCATTACATAAATTGAAAACATTTATTTCTAAGGAAACTGTTAACGCAATGTTCCATCTTGGTAAATATGATATTTTCAAGTCGCTTCACGAATTAAATAAAGAGACTTTAGAAGAGCCTCATTTAATTCAGCTTTTTGACCGTTTTGCAACTTATAACGGTTCAAATCCATACAAGACTTCTGGAATGATGAGTGTAATAAATCATCTTGAACAACATTATGGAACTTTTTTGCCTAAAAAGGGAATGGTGAGTATAGCAAGATCATTAGTAGAATTAGCCAAAAGGCAAGGAGTTGAATTTGTTTACAATACTTGTGTTGATGAAATTGTCGTAAAAAATAATAAAGTTTTAGGTGTTAAGTCTGAACGACATTTTTATTCTTCTGATGTTGTGATAAGTAATATGGATATAAATCCGACATATAATCTTTTATTAAAAAATGAAATAAAGCCAAACAAAATATTAAACTCTGAACCCTCAAGTTCCGCAGTAATTTTTTATTGGGGAATATCTAGAAAATTCAAAGAATTGGATCTCCATAATATATTTTTTTCAGACAATTATTCCGCTGAATTCGATTCTATTTTTAATCAAAATAAAGTTTATGAAGATCCAACTTTATATATAAATATAACTTCAAAGGATATTCCAAAAGATGCTCCTAAAAATTCAGAAAATTGGTTTGTTATGATAAACACTCCGCCTGATAAAGGTCAAGATTGGAATTCAATAGTAAAGCAAATTCGTAAAAATGTAGAAAAAAAAATATCTCGTAACCTAGGAGTGGACATTTCTAAATATATTGAGGCAGAGGAAGTGTTAACTCCCGAAATTATACAACAAAAAACTCAATCGCATTTAGGTTCTTTATATGGACCATCCAGTAATGACCGGTTGTCTGCATTTTTTAGACATCCAAATTTTTCAAGTAAAATAAAAAATTTATTTTTCTGTGGAGGAAGTGTTCATCCAGGAGGAGGAATACCTCTATGTTTATTATCAGCAAAAATAACTACTGATTTAATAAAAAAAACATGAGATGTTAAAAAAAACATATTTTTCGTTTTCTTCAATTTCTATTTTAGTTATTTGGATATTTCACTTTTCAGGTGTTTTAGGCATTTATTATGGAGACAGTGAGTGGTTTATTTCAGCAACACCCTTAAATTTGATCATATCTCTGGTTTTATTGTTGCTTAACTCTAAGGAATCTAATAAAACAATTATGGTTGCAGGTATAGCATTCATTATTGGAATGTTTACCGAAGTTTTAGGCGTGAACTACGGACTTATTTTTGGTAATTATATTTATGGTAACGTGCTAGGTCCCAAGTTATTTGGGGTTCCCATTTTAATCGGTTATAACTGGGCAATGGTTTTAATCATAACTGCCAGCGTAGCTCAAAAATTTACCAATAACTTCTATCCTAGAATATTTCTAGGAGTAATATTGATGTTGTTTTTAGACATACTGATGGAACCAGTTGCTCCAAATTTAGATTTTTGGACTTTTGACCAAGGAAAGGCTCCGATTCAGAATTATTTAGGCTGGGCATTTGTAGCATTTCCATTACACTACATTTATCAAAAATTAGAAATTAAAAAAAACAATCATTTCTCGAGTCATCTATATTTTCTTCAAATCCTATTCTTTATATTAATTTTGATTAAGTTTAAGTTTAATTAATAATTAAAATGAGGAAACTCAGAATACTTTTTATTTTAATTTTTTTCCTGGCTATTTCGTGTCAAGAAACAAATAAAGCCTTGGTTAATCAGGATATTAAAATTAAAGATTTTGAATTTTCTCCACCAGTCAAATTAGTTTCGATTTCTACAAAATATAGAATTAGAAATAATATTTTTAACTGGCCAGAATTTACAGCTTTTACTAATAGCTTTGAGAATTTAACAAAACTTAATCCAGAGGGTATTTTAGTATTTATTGAAGAGTTAGAATTGAAATTAAAAGTGTTATCTAAGTCAAATTTTCCAAAAAAACTTGACTTACCAGATATTAAAAGTAGGCTTAAGGTAGTTCAAACGATGTTGTTGCAATCTAAATATCACTCGAAAAACAAAGATTGGAAGAGTTTAGATGAAAGTCTTAGGTCTTTATATACAAGTTATAATTCGTTCATAGACAGGATAAAATCTATTAATGAAGAAATTAATTTGTTTAGTTCAGAAAATAATTAGAGTTTTAATTAACTACCATACAAATCTGTTATTTTGAAAACATAATTTAATTCTTCAAATATTTTATCTGAATTAATAATCTTTTTTTCGTTCAAACTGTTTGTGAAAATGGGTGGTAATAGATTTTTTGTAAAAGCAATTTTTGAATAATATTCTTTTTTAGAAGGATGGAATGGAGTTACTGCATTATAAACTATATTTTTTGTATTTAAATTTTCTATTACTATTAATATAATTCCCAATGCGTCATCTTGGTGAATAAGATTAATTAGTTCATCCCCTTTATTAAATTTTTTCCCACTCAATGAATGTATTGGATGACGATTTTCCCCAATCAGCCCACCTAACCTTATTATAGTAGTTATAAATTTGCCTTTATTAAAAAGATTCTCGATTTTCAAAGTGTTAATTCCAGATGATGATTTAGGGTTGCAATTAGCAGATTCATATATAGTTCCTTTTTGAGAATCATAAACACTTATACTGCTTAAGTAAATTACATTTTGAATTGATTCATGTTCAATTACTTCAATTAGTTTCTTAATAGAATTCTCTAAATTCTCTAGACTCTCCCCCCTTTTAATAAAAGGAATAGTAATGATCAAAGTGTCAATTGATTTGAAAAAAGAAGTATTTGATGGTTTTTTATTTTCTAATAAATAATGATACGAATTCACCCCTAGTATTTCCAATTTTTTTACTTTTTCTATGGAAGTTGATGTTCCTTTTACATCGTAATCTTTCTTGATTAAAACCTTAGCCAAGGGGAAACCCAGCCAGCCGCACCCGAGTATTCCTAGTTTAGTCATATTTAAAATTATATATTTTCATTAATCACTTGTTTTTTTTATTGACGTGGAGTTCTTTAAATTAAATTAACTACCTTATAATGAATTAATTACTATTAAATGGCAATTAAAAGTTTTCAGGGAGCTAGAGTTTTATCCACTAGAAAAGTAGTGAAAAACATTTTAGTTAAAGATATAATGTCAAAGAGTTTAGTACTTTTTAGACCCAAACAAACTATTCATGATGTAATGAAATCTTTTATCAAATATAGAATATCAGGAGGCCCAGTTGTTGACAAATACGGAGAATTAATGGGAATTATTTCCGAGGCTGATTGCATGAAAGAGATTTCTGAAAGTAGATATTTTAATATGCCAATACTTGATAAAACAGTCTACCACTTTATGACCAAAAATGTCGAAACAATAGATGCGTCAACAAGTATTTTTGACGCAGCATCACATTTTTCTAAAACAAAAAGAAGGCGTTTTCCTGTTCTTGATAATGGTAGATTAGTCGGGCAGGTGAGTAGAAAAGATATTGTAATTGCTGCAATTAATTTAAAAAGTCAAACCTGGTATTAACTAATGAATTTCAGATCCATTTGAAACTTCTGATGAATCAGGGCTTATAAAGAATAATTCCCCAGACATACCTTTACCCATTAAAATCATTCCCTGACTTTCAATTCCTTGAATTATTCTTGGACTTAGATTTGTTAAAACACTTACTTTTTTTCCTATTATATCTTCTGGACTATACTGAGCAGCAATTCCTGACACAATAGTTAAATCTTTATATCCGATGTTAACTTTTAGTTTTAATAGAGTTTTTGTTTTTGGTATTTTTTCTGCAATTAAAATTTCTCCAATTTTAATTTTAAGATTTTTAAATTTTTCGAACTCAACATTAGATTTTATTGGTGGAACAGATTCTAAATTAATTTTCTTTTTAGCTTCCAGTTTATTTAGTTGTTTTTCAATTTCAGAATCTTCGATTTTGGAAAATAATAATTCTTGACTATTTATAACGTGTCCTTCTTCAATGGTAATTTTACCTTTTATGTTATTCCAATCAGCAACTTTCAAGTTTAACATTTTTAAAAGTTTTTTGGAAGAAAAAGGAAGAAATGGCTCGCTTAAATAAGCTAAGTGTCCACTCACCTGAAGACAAACATATAATATAGTACAAACTCTTTCAGGTTTTTCTTTTATTAATTTCCAAGGCTCTTGATCAGCTAGATATTTATTTCCTAATCTTGCTAAAGCTATTAATTCTTTTAAAGCTTCTCTAAACTTAAATCTCTCAATAGAATCAGATATTTTATTTTGAGAGCAAACTATTGAATCTATAACCTCATTGTCTTCACTAGTAAAGTTATTTGGTTTTGGTGTTTTTCCATTAAAATACTTGTGAGTTAAAACTACTACTCTGTTTATAAAGTTTCCATAAATAGCAACCAATTCGTTATTATTTCTGGCTTGAAAATCTTTCCATGTGAAATCATTATCTTTTGACTCAGGTGCATTTGCTGTTAAAACATACCTCAATACGTCCTGTTTTTCAGGGAAATCAACTAAATACTCATGTAACCAAACTGCCCAATTTTTTGATGTAGAAATTTTATTTCCTTCAAGATTTAAAAATTCATTAGCAGGAACGTTTTTTGGTAAAATATATCTGTCGGATGCTTTAAGCATAGAAGGAAAAATTATACAATGAAAAACTATATTGTCTTTTCCGATAAAGTGAATTAATTCTGTATCAATATCTTCCCAATAAGGTTTCCAGTCAACACCTTTTTTCTTAGCCCATTCCTTCGTAGAGGAAATATATCCAATAGGTGCATCGAACCATACATATAGAACTTTCCCATTATTATTATCTATTGGAACTGGTATACCCCAGTCTAGATCTCTAGTTACCGCTCTTGGTTGAAGCCCATTTTCTACCCAGGATTTAACTTGACCGTAAACATTAGTTTTCCAATCTTTTTTATGACCATCTAGTATCCATTCTTTTATAAATTTTTCATAATGGTTAAGTGGAAGATACCAATGTTTTGTTCTCTTTTTTATAGGAAAGGAACCTGAAAGGGTTGATTTGGGATTTATAAGATCAGACGTATTTAAGCTACTGCCACAACTTTCACATTGATCGCCATATGCTTCTATATTTTTACATATCGGACATGTTCCAGTCACAAATCTGTCGGCTAGAAACTGTTGAGCTTCCTCGTCATATAATTGATCAGATGTTTTTTCTATAAAAATATTTTTAGCATGAAGATCTCTGAAAAATTCTTGAGCAGTTTCATGGTGTATTTTCGCAGAAGTTCTGGAGTAATTATCAAATGAAATTCCAAACTCGTTAAATGAATCCCGAATCATCTTATCGTATTTATCAATTACTTGTTTTGGAGTTATCCCCTCATTTCTCGCTTTTATTGAGATAGCAACACCATGTTCGTCACTTCCACAAATAAAGATAACATCGCACTTTTTATTTCTAAGATATCTAGCGTATATATCAGCAGGTATATATACTCCAGCCAAATGACCAATATGTATTGGACCATTTGTATAAGGTAAAGCAGCGGTTAGAGTATGTCTTTTAGTTTTACTCATGGAGAATTTTAAATCAAAAATACAATGAAAACCAATATCATTAAGTAAACAAATAATATATTGTTAAATTGATTTTTAAACAAGTTGTTGTATAAATAACAACATACATATATTTGTAACAAAATCTATCATAGATGAAGACAATAGCCTCTGAAGTTTCAAAGTATATTAAAACAAAACCCTTTTTATCAAGTGCTCTTTCTCAAGGTATAATAAACTTGACTTCATTAGCAAGAAAAATTCAGCCAGAGATTGAAAAATCTCTTAGAAAGCCAGCCAAATGTGGAGCAATAGTTATGGCTTTGAAAAGAATTTCTGATACTCAAGAATTTATAACAACTCACAAAATTGTAAGAGTTTTAAAAAACATGGGTGATATAACTGTTAGATCATCCTTAGTTGACTATTGTTTTAAAATATCTGAAACACTTTTACCTGCTCAGGCTAAATTTTTAAACCAAATCGAAACATCCAAAAACACTTTTTTCACCACATCAAGGGGGGTTGAAGAATCTAATATTATTGTAAGTCAAGAATTATCCCCAATCATAGAGTCGGCCTTTTCTAATGAAGTTTGTATAGAAAAAACCTCTGATTTGTCAGCAATTTCAATCAAGTTGCCAACTGAAAATATTACAATTCCAGGGATATACTACTTTATATTTCAAAGATTATCCTGGGAGGGAGTTAACATTAACGAAGTTATTTCAACCTCTAATGAGTTTATTTTTATATTGGACGAAGATTCTGTAAATATTGCTTTTCAGGTTATAAAGGATTTGAAGAATCTGTAGTCAACAACTTTAAAGTCTGATATAGTTTGTCAATTCGTTTAATATTTTCAATTACTAAGACTAATTTTAATCCATTCTTAGTACTCTTTTTTTTGATAATAATATTTGATTTTTCTTTTTGAACATTTGTAAGAAAAACACCAAAAGTATTTGTTTTGAAAACATCATTTTGTTCATCTTCAATGAAGTATGCAAGACATTTATCTTGTTTAATAACGTATCGTTCTATGCCTATCTTTACGGCTAACCATTTTAACATAACACTATTCAATAATTCATTTCCTTGATCAGGAATCTGACCAAAACGATCAATTAGATTTTTTCTAAACTCTGAAAGCTTGCCCTTGTCTGTTATAGTACTTAATTCATTGTATAATGACAACCTTTCACTAATTATATTGATATATGTTTCAGGAAAAAGAATTTCTAAATCAGTATCAATTTGAACTTGTTTAATATTGTTTTTTAAAGAATTGGGTTCAATATTTTTATAAAGCTCTTTAAATTCAGTGTTTTTAAGCTCTTCAACTGCTTCCTCTAAAATCTTCTGATAAGTATCATACCCGATTTCATTAATAAATCCACTTTGCTCCCCACCTAATAAGTCTCCAGCCCCTCTAATTTCAAGATCTTTCATTGCTATTTGCATTCCTGAACCAAGTTCTGAATATTGTTGAATTGCATTTATTCTTTTTTGAGCTTCAGAGGATATTGAGCTGTAAGGTGGGGTTATAAAATAACAAAATGCTTTTTTATTACTTCTACCAACCCTTCCTCTCATTTGATGCAAATCACTTAAACCAAAGTTATTTGCATTATTAATAAAAATTGTATTTGCATTAGGAACATCAAGTCCATTTTCTATTATAGTGGTAGCAACTAAAATATCAAACTCCCCCTCCATAAAACCAATAAGTGTTTTTTCAAGTCTTTTTCCATCCATTTGTCCATGACCAATAACAATTCTAGCATCTGGAATTAAGCGTTGAAGCATTCCCGATACTTCTGAAATATTTTCCACACGATTATGGATAAAAAATATTTGTCCAGATCGCTTTAGCTCATACATTATAGCGTCTCGAATCACATTCTCATTAAACCTGACAACCTCCGTTTCAATAGGATACCTATTTGGAGGAGCAGTTGCTATTATAGATAAGTCTCTGGCAGACATCAAACTAAATTGCAATGTTCTTGGAATAGGTGTTGCCGTGAGACTCAATACATCAATATTTGTTTTTAAAGATCGGATTTGTTCTTTGACTGAAACTCCAAATTTTTGTTCTTCATCAACTATTAAAAGCCCGAGATCCTTGAATATAACAGATTTATTTGCCAATTGATGCGTACCAATTAAAATATCTATTTTTCCAGATGCAAGATCTTCTAAAACTTGTTTTTTTTCTTTGGGACTTCTAAATCTGTTTATATAATCCACTGTGACTGGCAACTCTTTTAGTCGATTGGAAAATGTTTTGAAGTGTTGAAATGTAAGTATTGTAGTTGGAACTAAAATCGCTACTTGTTTTGAATTATCCACAGCCTTGAAAGCAGCTCTAATCGCAACTTCTGTTTTGCCAAAACCAACATCTCCACAAATTAACCTATCCATAGCTCTTTCACTTTCCATATCAGATTTTACTTCCTGAGTTGCTTTACTTTGATCAGGAGTATCTTCAAATAAAAAAGAAGCTTCTAATTCCCATTGTAAATAGCTGTCAGGCGAACACGCATAGCCAATTTTCTCTCTTCTTTTAGCATAAAGTTTAATCAAGTCAAAGGCTATCGACTTAACTTTACTTTTAGTTTTTTGCTTTAGTACTTTCCAGGATTTAGAACCAAGTTTATATATTCTTGGAACATGTCCATCTTTGCCATTGAACTTTGATATTTTATACAAGGAATGAATACTTAAATAAAGAATATCTCCTTCAGCATAAACTATCTTTATTACTTCTTGATTTGAGTTTTCAATAAGAATTCGTTGAAGTCCACCGAATCGTCCAACTCCATGATCTATGTGGGTTACAAAATCTCCAACTTGCATTGATGTGAGCTCTTTAAGACTCAAAGCACTTTTTCTTGCGTTTTCAGATTTAAGTTTGTACTTGTGGTATCTTCCAAATATTTGATGGTCAGTAAAACAGGATATTTTTGAGTCAAAATCTTCAAAACCTTTATGAATAGCGCATTCTGAAATTTTATAATGAACAGTATGTTCCATTTCCTGAAAAATATCATTTAATCTTTTTACTTGCTGAGTATTAGTGCAAAGAATATAATTTATAATTCCGTTCTTATGATTTTGATTAAGATGATCAACAAGAAGATTAAACTGTTTATTAAAAACTGGATGAGGTGATTGTTTAAAAACAAGTGAATCAGAGACTTTGACGAAATCACTTTTATTTAATAATAAATTAGAATAACTATCCAGGCTTTTAATTAGCTCTTTTGAATTGACAAATAATTTTTCAGGGGGATATTTTAAAATGGAATCTGATTTAATATAAATATCTTTTGCTTTTTTAAATAAAACATCCAATCTGTTCAGGATGGCATCCATGTTTGAACTTATAACACAACTTGATTCAGGAAGAAGGTCAATTAAGGTCTTTCTTTTGTCTGTGAATGAAATAATTGATGTGTTTGGCAACAAATCAATTATTTCAAGACTAGAAATGGAGAGCTGAGTTTTAATATCAAAGGTTCTTAGACTTTGAACTTCATCTCCAAAAAACTCAATTCTATATGGATGATGATTCGAAAAAGAAAAGACATCTATAATACCCCCCCTAAGAGCAAACTCTCCAGGAGAACTAACAAAATCTACTCTTTCAAATCCATATTCAAATAAACTTTCATTGATAAAATCTAGAGATACACTCATCCCCTTTTTTACGGTCAATGTATTTTTCTTCAATGTACTTTCAGAGATTATTTTTTCTGAAACAGCATCGGAATAAGTAACTACTATTCTGGAAATTTTACGATTAAGTTGTTTTAAAACTGAAGATCTTAAAAGTACATTTGAATTATCAGTGTCTTCTGTTGAGTAAGCCTTTCGATAGCTTGCCGGGAAAAACAATACATTTTTTTCACCAACTAAATATTCTAAGTCATTCAAATAATATGCTGCTTCCTCTGACTCTGAAAAAATTAATAAAAAAGTCCTAGGTGATCTTTTAAATTCATTTGCTAATCGAAAACTTAATCCCGAACCTACAAGACCCTTAGTTAGAAAATTTTGCTTTTGTTTAAGCAGATTGCCAAGTAAAACTTGATTATCATCATTAAAAGAAATATTCAACAAACTAATTTTAAAAATTTATCAAATATAGCTTGTTTTCGATTTTTCTTCAGTAATATCCTCTCTATTCTTTAAATATTAATTATTAGTTAATAAATGATTAGGAAAATCTCAATTTCACTTGATATAATGATTTATTTTTAGGATAATAAACCTTACATATGTATCTAATTTTTGACACAGAAACTACTGGACTTCCTAAAAAGTGGAAAGCTCCTTTATCTGACAGTGATAACTGGCCAAGATGTGTTCAAATTGCATGGCAACTCCATGATATTAACGGGGATTGTATTTCCCATGAAAATTTTATAGTTAAACCAAATGAGTATGACATACCTTACGATTCTGAGAAAATTCATGGTATATCAACAGCATTAGCTGAAAATATAGGAATTGATTTAGAAGATGTTCTGAAAAGTTTTGAGGAAGTCTTAAAAAAAGCAAAATTTATTTGTGGTCATAATCTTGGTTTTGATATCAATATTATAGGAGCAGAGTTTTTAAGATTAGGATTTAATAATTTATTTGAGGGAATTCCAATAATAGATACCTGTACAGAGCAAACAGCAAGTTTGTGTAAAATTTCTGGAGGTAGAGGTGGAAAATATAAACTACCAACGCTAATTGAGTTAAATAAATTTTTGTTTAACGAAAGTTTTAATGAAGCTCATAACGCAACTGCCGATGTTGAGGCAACAGCCAGATGTCTTTTTGAGTTAATTAGAAATGAATCAATTGCTCTAGACACATTTAACGGTAATAATATTTATTTCAAATCAGTTCAGGAAAATTTCAAGTCAACTGTTAAGTCAATAGGGATAGAACATCTGAATTTAAAAAAAGCTTCAAAAGAATTAACCAGTGATGAAGAATCACAGGTTCAGATTATTTCAAATGACATTAAAGATGAGTTATTAAAAGCCAGTTTTGTCCATTTACACGTTCATTCCCAATTTTCAGTACTTCAGTCAACTTCTAAAATCCCATTGTTGGTTGAAGCTGCCCAAAAAAATAATATGCCAGCATTAGCTTTAACAGATAAAGCAAACCTCATGGGTGCTTTCCACTTTATTAAAGCAATCAAAAATCACAATAACCTTTTGGAGGATAAAACAAAAGAAATCAAACCAATTATAGGTTGTGAGTTTTATGTGTGTGAAGATCATAAAGATAAAACCAGAAGGGATGACGGTTATCAGGTAGTTTTTCTTGCTAAAAATAAAAAAGGATACTATAACTTATCCAAGATGAGTTCTTTAGCATATACATCAGGGTTTTATTATGTCCCAAGAATCGACAAGAAGATAGTTGAGCAATACAAAGAAAATTTGATTGTTTTGACTGGAAATTTATATGGAGAGGTTCCTTCAAAAATACTAAATATCGGAGAACGTCAAGCGGAAGAAGCGCTTTTATGGTGGAAAAAAATATTTAAAAATGATCTATATATTGAATTAACACGCCACGATCAAGAAGATGAAAAAAGAGTAAATAAGGGACTTTTGGAGTTGTCCCGAAAGCATAAAGTTTCTATTGTTGCTAGTAATAACACATATTATACTAACAAAGAGGATGCAAACGCACATGATATTTTATTATGTTTAAAAGATGGGGAAAAACAAGCAACACCAATAGGGAGGGGAAGAGGGTTTCGTTATGGTCTTCCAAATCAAGAGTATTATTTTAAGTCTCAAGAACAAATGAAAGAGATTTTTAAAGATATCCCTGAAGCAATAATAAGTTGTTCAGAAATCATCGATAAAATATCTTCTTTTGATCTAGCAAATCAGGTGCTACTTCCAAAATTTGAAATTCCTACTGAATTTAAATCCATTACTAATGTGGGTATTGAAGGAGAGAATGCTTATTTAAGACATTTAACATATAAAGGTGCGGAAAAAAGATACGTAGAAATTACCAAGGAAATTACAGAGCGATTGGACTTTGAACTAGAGGTGATTTCAAATACAGGTTACCCTGGATACTTTCTTATTGTTCAAGATTTTATTTCAGCTGCAAGAAAAATGGACGTTTCAGTTGGTCCCGGAAGGGGATCGGCAGCAGGTTCTGCTGTTGCATTCTGTTTGGGAATTACAAATTTGGATCCAATTAAATACAATCTGCTTTTTGAAAGATTCCTCAACCCTGATAGGGTAAGTCTTCCTGATATTGATATAGATTTTGATGATGAAGGTAGATCAAAAGTAATTGATTATGTAATTAATAAATACGGCTCGAAACAAGTTGCTCAAATTATTACATATGGTAAAATGGCAGCAAAATCTTCTATAAGAGACACTGCAAGAGTTTTAGATTTACCCTTAGGTGAGGCTGATCGAATTTCAAAATTAGTTCCCAATATAAAATTGGGTCAAATTTTTGGAGGATCAGATAGTTATATCAAAGAACAAGTTAGAAGTGGAGATGAGTTTGCAAAAGTAAAGGAACTACAATCCTTATTTAAGGGAGATGATTTAGCAGCAAGAACTTTACAGCAAGCAAAAATATTAGAAGGTTCTCTAAGAAATACAGGAGTTCATGCGTGTGGGGTAATAATAACACCGGATGATATAACTCAGTTTGTTCCAGTTGCTACTGCTAAAGATTCTGATTTAGTTGTAACTCAATTTGATAATTCAGTGGTTGAGGACGCTGGATTATTAAAAATGGACTTCCTTGGATTGAAAACACTTACCTTAATCAAAGACACTGTTAAGCTTGTAAAATATAAGCATAATATTGATCTCAATCCTGATGAGTTTCCGTTAGATGATCAAGATACATACTCTCTTTTCCAAAGAGGAGATACTGTTGGTATTTTTCAATATGAGTCTGCGGGAATGAAAAAATATTTAAGAGATCTAAAACCAACGGTTTTTGCAGATTTAATAGCTATGAATGCTCTCTACAGACCTGGACCTCTTGAGTACATCCCTAGCTTCGTTGCAAGAAAAAATGGAACTGAGCAAATTAGTTTTGATCTTCCTGAAATGGCTGAATATCTTGAAGAAACATATGGAATAACAGTTTATCAAGAACAGGTAATGCTATTATCTCAAAAATTGGCAGGTTTTACCAAAGGTGAAGCTGATTTATTGAGAAAAGCAATGGGAAAAAAGATTTTTTCATTGTTAGAAAAATTAAAACCAAAATTTTTGTTAGGAGGTAAGGAGAGAAATCATTCCGAAGATATTTTAGAAAAGATATGGAAAGATTGGGAAGCTTTTGCTTCATATGCATTTAATAAATCTCACTCAACTTGTTACGCATGGATCGGTTTCCAAACAGCCTATCTTAAAGCACATTATCCAGCTGAATATATGGCGGCTGTGCTATCTAATAACATGAATGATATTAAACAAGTTTCTTTTTTCATGGAAGAATGTAAACATATGGGTTTAGAGGTTTTAGGTCCTGATGTAAATGAGTCTTTTTATAAGTTTACTGTTAATGATCGTCAGGCAATTCGATTCGGAATGGGGGCAATTAAAGGTGTGGGAAAGGGAGCTGTTGAGACAATAATTCAAAATCGAGAAAAAGGACACTATGAGTCAATTTTTGATATGTCTAAGAGAATAGATTTACGTTCTGCAAATAAAAAAACATTTGAAAACTTGGCTTTAGCTGGTGGATTTGATGGCTTTTCTTCTCATAGAGCTCAATATTTTAATCCTGATGGAGATGGTATTATGTTTTTTGAAAAAGCAATGCGATTTGGAGCTAAATATCAACAAAACCTCAACTCAGCTCAAATAAATTTATTTGGAGATGAAGACGATTCGACGTACAAAGAATTAATTATTCCGGAATGTGATGAATGGGAGAAATTAGATTTACTTAAAAAAGAAAAAGAAGTTGTAGGCATATATATCTCTGCCCATCCATTAGATGAGCATGTAAGAGCGATAAAACTCTTTTCTTCTTCCCCATTAAGTGTTTTAAATAATATAGATTCTTTGATGAATAAAGATTTATATTTTACAGGGATTATTAATGATTTTGAAAAGTTAACTTCAAAAAACGGAAATGGGTGGGGTAAATTTATTCTAGAGGATTTTGAAGACCAGCATGAATTTAGAATTTTTGGAGAGGAGTATCTAAAATTTTCTCATTTTTTAGATTTTAATTCAATTATAAGATTTAGAGTATCAATAAGAGAGGGTTGGCGAAATAGAGAGACTGGAAAATTAGGTCCTCCAAGAATGAAATTTTTGCACTTTGAATTATTAGGAGAGACAATTAAAAATAATTCAAAAAAACTTATTTTAAGCTCCAGTTTAAATTCATTAAATGATGATAGTATTGATCATATTAAAAATATTTTAAATAAATATAAAGGAGAAAAACCGATTGGATTTGATATTTACCATCCAGAGGATAAAATAAAAATAACATTAAATAGTCGTAAACAAAAGGTAGATGTGTGTAATGATCTTTTAGATGAATTGGATTTAGCTTCAATAAAATATAGGATAAGCTAATTTTAAAAAACGAATACTAAAACAAGTAAATATTGAGGTTATTCGAAATAATTTTTGTTAATTTTGTTAAGATCTATGTTATGAAAAAAAACTTTATCTTTTCTTTAATAGTAGGAACTTGTATTGGTTCAGGAATTATTTTTGGAGATAAATATGACATTTTGGTTCTTACTCTTCCTATGGCAATAATATTAAGTTCAGTGATATGGGTAATTGCTTATTTTGAAGATTTAAAGAACTACAATAAATAAACACATATAAAAAACATTAAATTATGGCGTTAGAAATTACAGATTTGACATTTGAAGAGATAGTTTTAAAATCCGATAAGCCAGTTATGGTTGATTTTTGGGCTGAATGGTGTGGACCGTGTAGAATGGTTGGACCAATTATTGATGAAATAAGCACTGATTTTGAGGGTAAAGCAGTAGTTGGAAAATTAGATGTTGATTCTAATCAGGAATTTGCTGCTAAATATGGAGTTAGAAATATTCCCACAGTTTTAGTTTTTAAAAACGGTGAAGTAGTTGGTAGACAGGTTGGTGTAGCCCCTAAAGCTAAGTATACTGAGGAGCTAAATGCAGCTATGTAAATTAATTACAAATACAATTTTGTATTATAGACTTGGGTAATTCAAAATCCAGTGTATATTTGCAAACTCTAACATTGGTCTGGTAGTTCAGCTGGTTAGAATACCTGCCTGTCACGCAGGGGGTCGCGGGTTCGAGTCCCGTCCAGACCGCAACCACTTCGAAATTTATAACTCCTTGATTTTCAAGGAGTTATTTTTTTAGGTGGTTCGAGTCACTCCCTTTTTTTAATAATATCATGTAATTATTTAGAAATCAGTGGATTATACTGATTTACGAAAAGAGAAGAAATTGAAGTGTGTTATAAATTAACAACAGTTTATATGTTATTTACCTAAAATATAATTTTCAGACTCTAACATAATTTTATCAGTGGTTTCTTCATCTAACATTTCACCAAGAGTATCATGACCATTATCCCAAATTTCATGGATAATATCATAAACATCGTTACCACTCATACCAAGTCTTTCCTTAAGAAAGTCAGTAAAATTATTAATATCCTCTGTTTTATCAACAAATAAAATCACATTCCACTCATCTTCCTCGTCATAAATTTCATATTTATCAGATTCATATTTATGAATCTCATTAATTATTGATTTTTTATCGGTATAAAAGTCTACAAAAGGTTTGTCCATAATTCAATTTTTTATAACTCTAATTTACAAAATTATAACACAGGTAAAATCGTATAACACA
>NZ_CEZOWA010000004.1:0-1466 GCF_983056325.1 Candidatus Marivariicella sp.
CATCTACATCATCGTATTCTTCCTCAATTTCTACTTCTTCTATCTCAACTATCTCTTCTTGATCGGTTTCTGTAGATTCTATTACCGTTTCTTCGACCTCTTCTTCATCTTCTACTACTTCAATAACCTCTGGGGCAGGCGGAGGTGGTGGAGGCGGTGGTGGTGTTTTAAGTTGCTCTGTAATTGGAACGTCTTCATCGTCATCATCATCAACATTTAAAGCCTCATAACCGTATACAGTAGCATACGTTTTCCACTCAATAGCACGCCAAGTAATAAATAAAATAACTGTTAACCCTATTACGAAGTATAGGGAGCTATTTTTAGAATGGTCGGCATCTTTATTTTTTTTTGGTTGCATACTTTGGCGTTTAAATTGCTAATCTAAAAAAAAAATGTAAAAAAAACCCCATTAAGGTTATCAATGTTAAAACAAAATAACTTTAATAAATAGTTTAGTCTCCATTTAATAAATTCTCATATCCTTTATCATCAAGTAAAGATTTGACTTCTTCTTTATTTGTGAGCTTAATTTTTATCATCCACCCTTTCCCGTAAGGATCATCATTTACTATTTCAGGAGCTGCTTCTAATTCTTCGTTAAAAGATTCTATTGTTCCCGAAAGTGGCATGAAAAGATCTGAAACAGTTTTTACTGCTTCAACAGTTCCAAAAACGGCTTCACTGTCTAAACTTTCACCCTTTGTGTCAACTTCTACGTAGACAATATCTCCAAGCTCACTTTGTGCAAAATCAGTAATACCAATTGTTGCATGGTCACCCTCTAATAAAACCCACTCGTGATCTTTTGTGTATTTTAAATTTTCTGGAATATTCATTTCTTAATATTAAAAAACAAATGTAATATTTTACTCCTATTTATTTAAATTTTAATTTCCAAAATTGTACCTAATAGTTATACCAGATCTAATTGTAGTTTGAGGAAATGCCGTAGAAATTGCAAACTCAGAAAAATTGTGGTCATAAAAAAGAAGAGCGGTGAAGTTTTGAGAGATAGAATAATCAGAACTAAATTTAATTGAAAGTTGAGTTTGTCCTGCTGTAATTTGATTATTGTCGTATTCAAGGTTCCTGAGAACAGTTTGATTTTTTCTGTATGAAATATCAGCCTTAATGTTTAAATCTCCCTTCAATGTAGAGCGTCTACCTCCTATTCTTGTATTCATTCTCAGGTTTTTAAATCTATAACCAAATCCAATTATGTACTCATTTCCAAATGATTCAGTAAGAAGATTATTATCCAAACTTAAAGATAAAGCTCTATCTTTTTTTAATTCTGCGACCAATTTAAATGAATTTTTCAATTCCATATCTAATCTTATCAATGGATTAAACTGCTCAACCAAATTTATATTTGAATATATTTTACTGTTAGTGAAGTTTCCTGCCCCATCAATTTCGCCAATAGCATTTTGATCAAAATCTAAATTCGCTTGAAAATTATT
>NZ_CEZOWA010000004.1:1476-41732 GCF_983056325.1 Candidatus Marivariicella sp.
ATAGGTATTTTTTCTTTTGGTTCTTTATTTTTTAGTTTACTAATAGCTAACGACATTTTACTTTCGGGTATTATGTCTTGGTCTATAGCTTGCTCTGTACCCATGAGAAAGTGTGAATCTTTGAAAAATCTTTTTAAAAGATTTTAAGTTATTCAATCCAGTAAATTTCATATTCCAATTAGGTAAGGAACTTTTACTTAACGGGTCTGTTTCTATATCTTCAGGGGAAACACCTGAATATGCTGAAACAAAAGCCCCAATTAAAACAAGTTGATTGTTTTTTCCAAAACCAACTGGAAATCCATCTTTGTCAGTTTCATTATTAACTATCCCTGAATTAGAAGCTAATCTATTTGCGATTATAATTCTATTGTTCCTAAAGCTATCAAAAGTTGAGCTATATTCTCCATCAGAGAAATTAAAGGCTGTTTTCAATAATATTGTTGAGGTACCAAAGTTTCCATAAAAATTTGGGTTCAAAGAAATATATTCTGAGTTTTCAACTCTAAAGTTTTCAGAACTATTTTTTGAAAAATTATTTTCTAAATTAAAATCTACCACCAAATCTCTAAAAGGAGACCATTGAGCCGAAACATTCAAACTGTTATTATGAACTTGGGTGAATGATTGATTAAAGTTTTTAAAACTAGTTAACCATCCGTTTCTTGCAACTTCATATCTTATATCAGCTTGATCTCCAAATGTAAAACCTACTGAAGGTTGAATTGTGCCAATTAAACCGGTAGAAGGTGTGTATCCAGGTAAAACCGTACCACTATTCTCTGAATAATTAAACTGAATCCGCTTCAAAGTGTTTAAAACATCAACTACGGATTTTATATTTTTTTTGGTTTTCTTATTGGGTGATTTTGATTTTTTATTTTCATTGATTCTTGGTGTAAATTTATTTTTCTCTGTTAGCTTCAATATAGAATAAAGCTTTTGAAATGAAATTGCACCAGACAGAGTCTTGGTGTTAGCATTTTGAATTGTATTTACACTTCCTAGTCTCTGCCCATTTTCAGAAACTACGTTAGCTAAGGCTTGTGAACCCCTCTGCCAATTAAAATCTCCAGTGTAGTTATAGTTTCCATCAATAAAACTTAAAAAAGATATATATCTAAATGGTAATTTATAATTAATTGATAAAGACTGTGAATGGCTATTTGTTTCTCCCAGATCCCAAAGATTATTATAAATAGGGTTTGAGTTACTAGAACCATTATTAAATAATAAATCCGTACCTCTTATTATTCTATTGTTAGTTGCTGCAAAGCTAAGTCTAAGTGATTTACTGAGGTTGTGATTTATTTTATAATTCCAGTCAAATAAAAAGTTCCGTTGCTCTAAATCAGGAAGAGACAACTGTTTACTAGCATCAACATTTTCGTTATATACTTCCCTAAATCTTTGTGTTCGAAAACTCCTATTAATTCTTGAGGTAATCGCAATATTGTTTGGCAACAGATTAAAGTTGAATTCCTTTAACCATTGCCAATAACTTTTTTTATTAAATGTTTCCACTTTTGAAAAAGGCTTTATTTCTATACTGTTAAACGAATATCCATAATTCGCAGAAAGCAATAAATCAGAATTATTTTGATTTTCAATTTCGTAATCATGATGTTGAATTTCATTGTATGCGTATGAAAAGTCGAAATTTTCAGGGCTGTAAAGTCTTTTTTTATTTTCTCCAGAACTAATCTTTCTGACTCCAATTAAACTAATACTTTTTCTTTTAGTGTAATCAATTGACTGATTTCTAATAGAGTCTCTTTGGGAATTTGAAACCGAAGTGTCTAGTCTATCATTTAATAAAATGTCTTGGTAAAATGGATCATATTCTGGAGTAATTGTTGTTTCGCCAAGCCCAAAGTTGACCGGTAATTGGATGCCCCACTTTTGGGGTAAAAACTTACCCATATTAATCTCAGAGATTAAATCAAATTGAGAAACCGCCTCTCTATTACTCTGATTTGGAGACTGATCTATAGTACCAAATCCAACCGTTGAAAATCGACCGGTAGCAGAAATTGATGCAAGATCCGCAAAGTTGGCATCTACAGACCCTATTGCTGCCCATCCCCCTTGGGAATCTATACCTGCAATCCTCAGCTCATTAAACCAGACCTCCCCACAAAGAGTTTGGCCCAAATCTGAAGATGGGTTTTTCACACCAATCATCAAACTTCGAATATTTCCTAAAGATGGATTCCCTTTTATAGCAAATTTATATTTTTTTGATCCCGGCAAATTACTTATTAAAGAAAACTCGTCTATTAAATTTAATTCTTCATCAAAATAAGAAATACTCCCAACACTTATTTTCTTCAAAGCTCTAGCTTTTAATTTTGCTAATAAATCTAGTGAGACCTCAATAGAATTTTGATCTGGAATCCAAACGGATTCAGCGCTTAGATTGTTAGAAATATTAGATTCGTACTCTGTAGGCTTAAGTGGAACTTCAATTTGATAAAAATTATCTTTGTAATCACTACCGATTCTTATAAAGGCTACTAACCTTTCATCAAAAGCCTCCGTGGACCCTTCACCGGGTAATGGTTTTTGACCCGGAATTGATTCTGCATGAAGAAACATTTTTATTTTTTTATATTGCCTCATATCAATTTCAACATTTTTAAAAATACCCCTTGAATCCATTGGTTGAAGGTCACAAAATCTGAAAGAGAGAGATTGTTCATTTTGTCTTACAATTGTGTTGTTATTATTTATTTGTTCTCTCTGAATTGTCGGAGGTAAAACATAGTTTATTGGAGTTCTATTTTCATTTTCTAAAATATTTACGGTGCTAATATCTACGGTTGTATTTTTATTTTCAACTAAATTTTCATTTAAACCTCTATTATATCTTCTCCAATCTCCACGAACTAAATCTAGAGTTCCAAAACGAAAAACTACCGGCTTACTAAACCCTTTTAAGGCCATTCTAATAAATCTAATTGATCTAAGGTCTTGAATATTATTTATGGATTCAAAATAACTAGAATAGTTAGATGACTCATAATATGATTTTTTTACTGGAACCTTAAATTGAATCCATCTAGTTGTAATATTATCACCATTTGGTAAGTCAATTTTTATATTTTCACGAACATCTGTTATAAAAGGATGATTTCCAACAGTCATTGATTTTGAAATTGGTACTTTATATTCAAAATAACTATCGATAGTATTCATACTTTGATCTTGATTGATGTCTTCAATGTCTGGCTGAGTAGTATTTCCTCGATCTGTATTAGAAAATGCAATTGGTGAGTTGCCCTGAGTACCATTATAATTTTTATATCTATTTAAAATATCCCCTTCCGCAGAAACAAAATATTTATAGTTATCCCCCGCAGGATCGGTTTCGGGCCCGTTTGTATATATCTCTTTTTCTTCTATATCAGAAAGACCGTCTAAGCCTAGATCTTGAAGTTTACGATCCTTCTCAACTGTGTTAAACGCATATAAAAGTGATTGAGTAGATGGTACTTTTCCCCATGAGGTTTTTTGGGTCAAATCTTCTTCATCAGATCCTGGCAATCCATTTTCATATTGTTTTCTTCCATCCTTTAAAATATCCTCAGAAATATTTCCTAAATGAAAAATGAGCTCTCCCAAATCATCTTCACCCTCAGATTCATTGGAAAAAGTGTCTAAAATCCAAAACTCAATAAACTCAACATTTCTTTGTTCAAAATTAGTAGAACTTATTGGTCTAATTATACTTGCCCAGTTTTCAGGTATATCAGATTGAAATGTTCCGTTATTGGAATTATTATACGGACCTTTTTCATTAGGATAGAAAGCCAAATCAAAAGTTTGCTGAATTGTAGTAGATCCCTGAACTAAATCTTGTTCTGGAAAAATCTCATTTATAAAGATTCTCCTTGTTTTGTTATTAGATATGTCATTATTATTTATTCCTTGGGGTCGACTGCTAGTGTAAAAAATTGGATCAATTGAATACCAAGCTAATTTAGCTCGTCCATATCCTGATGTAATATCATTATTTGATAATCCCGAACCTTTAAAGTTTTTGAAAGGGACGCTTCCTAACCTCCATGATGCAAAACCTTTAATATCTATATTAGTTTGAGCTCCTTCAAAATCATCTATATAAACATTAGCTTCTCCATCAAGATTTGTGTTTCTGGGATTTCCTGAAATTAATGAAGCTACTTCTCCTCTGAATGATAATACCGAGGGAATATCATTTTGAAGGGATGGAAATTTATTTATTAATCTTGAAATGAATGGTAATTGAGTTGAAAAATTTGTGTTAAATCCAATCATAGTATTGTTAACTGGTTCAGTTCCATAATTTGCCTTTTGAGTTAAAGGAGTTTCGTTTAGATTTAATAATGTTCCCCCTATTACAACTTTTTCATTAATTTGATGTTCAATATTTACACCTGTAAATCTTTTATTTTGCTGATTGAAAAAAGAATTATTTTCTAATGAAATTGAAATTGGAATATTTGAAGCTTTTAATCCTGGATCAAGTATTTTAACTCTTCCAATATTGTAATTAACCGTATAATCAATTCCTTCTTGAAGGAGTCTTCCTCCTGCTGTTACTTGAACTGATCCTCTAGGAATATTAAATGCACCAACTGATATTCCATCGCTACTTGCTGAGGAATATCTTCCCTTTAATTGAAATTTATTTTTTTCTGAAGCTTCGAATGCTGCGGCCTTAGTCAAGGAATACATTTCTTTAAAAACATATTTTTTTTGATTCTTATTATATGTGTTGTCTTGATTATAATTCTCACTCCCACTTTTAGAATTTAAAACATTAAATAAAAACGATCCAAAAGGTTCAACTTGTGGGAAAATTATTCTGCCAGATTGAGGGTCAATTGTAATGCCTGGTACATAATCAAAAAAACCATCTCCCTCAATAACTGGGTCCTGATATAAATCAAGTTTGTCCAGTCCAAAAGTTTTCAATAAAATTTGGTTTTCTATATTTTGAGGCCAAATATCTTTATCAACTGGACTAATATAATTTATAGGGGAAGGATCCGTATACAGAATATTCAACCTAAAATCTTTCTCTGATAAATTAAATGCACCTGTACTATATATATTTTTCATCATTAAATCCCACACAGGCGCAATTACATCTGTTATGTTACTTTTCAAAAGCTTTGTTATCAAACTATTATTATTTAACTGATTCCCTGATAATTCAGAACTAGATACAGTTGTTCCAGGTATACTACCATTTGCAAATTCTCCAACCTGATAAACCTTTCCGTTATATGTATATTGAAAAGAAACAGATAAAACTTCATCGTTACTTAAGCGTTGATTTAACGATATATATCCCAATCTAGGGTTTAAGGTATATTCATTTTCACTTAATTTTCTTGCACTTTCCAAAACAGCGTAATCAATACCCTCTTTAAACTTTTTATTTTCAGTCCCAAAACCCAATTGAACGGAAGAGATATTTCGAATATCTTGGGTCAAAATTCCGCCATCGTTTATGAGTTTTGGATCTAAATTATTTGCGCTATTTTCAGGAAAAAATCCTGTTGACGAAGTGTTGAAAAAATTAGTAATTTCTGAACCTAACCCGGTATTCTCTATTTTTTTTTCTCCAAGGTCCTGAAGAGCTATTATATTTCTAATATTTTGGGTTTGAGAACCTCTGTTTGTTACCCATATCTCTATTCTGTTTATTTGAATATTTGAATTTATATACGGGAATGTTTCTAGAGCTGAATCATATTTATCTCTAAAAAATTGACTTAAAAAGTAATGTTTATCCTCCTCATAATCCAAAGCAAAAATTTCAAATTCCTGGACTGAACCACCCCCTTGAGAAACTATCTGTTGTGATTGGGATCTTTGTTCTGAAAAAACCGCAGTAACTTTTGTTTTTCCGAATTTTAAATCTGTTCTTACTCCAAATAAACTTTGAGCTCCTTGAATTAAATTACTATTAAGAGGCATGCTAATATTTCCAATATCAATATTTTGGAGAATACCATCTTCAGTTACTTTTCCGTCCAAATAATCGGCGACATCATTTCCAAGTGCAGATGGATTATTGGAATACGTTGAACCTCTGGATCTAAGATCGTCAATTTTTGTTTTTGCATCCCTGAGTTGAAGTTCTGCATCACCTATTTTATTCTCTAAATCAGAAAATTTTTCTACAAAAGAATTTGAAGAATTTGGATTTAAATCATCATAAAAACTAAATGCCTCTCTAGCTTTTGGTGGGTTGAACTGAACTTTAATAAGGTTTTGAAAATCAAATGTTGATTCTGTGTCATAATTTGCTGTTAATTGGAGTCGTTCTCCAATTTTACCCACTAAACTTAAAGTAATTCTTTGATCAAAATCAAAACTAAAACTACTTCTATTCCTAGGAGAGGCTGCTGGATTATCGTTTTTTTGATACCTTACTCCAAGGTCTACACCAATAGAGCCCTGCGGGTTAATATCAATTATATCACTACCAAATATACTTTGAAAGTATTTGTTGTTTACATAGAGTTCTGGTAATAAATTTTTTTGTGCATCCTCTAGTCCCAGCGAAACTCCATTTAAGGTCTGAGTCTTTTGTTTGAAATAAACCTTCAGGTCTCTTTGTAAAATCCAATTTTCATATTCATTGGGACTAAGGACAAGTGGGATATTAATTGGATAATCCCCAATTGATTTTGATAAGTAATACATATTAGTAATTGGGTCATAGGTATATGTGTTATCTATCAAGGAGGATTCTGGAAATGATATTTTAATTTTATTTATTGAGTCTTGAGTAGATGCTTTTTGGGAATAAATATTTACCCCAGAAAACATAAGAATGATTAGGGTAAGTGATTTTACAAAAATAAAAAATCGACTATTAGTCAAATGTGCTTTAAAGTTTATTCAAAGCGGACTTTATTAGAGTTTCAACTGAACTTTCTGGGTCACTTTGAATTAGATTATCAATTACTTTTTCTGAGATTCTTCGATTATATCCAAGCACCTCTAAAGCTGATAACGTTTCTTCTTTAGTTGTATTGTTTGATTTCAAATGAATTTGCTCAATACCATACAGATTCTTAACCTTATCTTTAAGTTCAATAATAAGACGCTGAGCTGTTTTTAAACCAATTCCTTTCACACTTTTAATTCTATTTAAGTCTTCACTTACTATCGCATTTTGAACATCTTCTGGTGTTAACGACGACAGCATAGTTCTTGCAATGCTGGTTCCTATGCCTGAAACACTAATTAATAATCTAAATATTGCTCGCTCTAATTCAGTTATAAAACCATACAAAATGTGTGCGTCCTCCCGAATTTGAAGGTGAGTATATATTTTAATATTGTCTTGTTTTTTTATCTGACCAAAGGTGTGTAAAGATATATTCACTTCGTACCCTACTCCATTACAATCTATTACTAAATGGGTGGGGTACTTTTCTACTAATAAACCTTTAAGTTGAGTTATCATTATTTTCTTTTTTGTTGAGCATCTACGACTGCCAATGCCGCCATATTAACGATTTCTTGAACTGAAGCACCCAGTTGAAGTATGTGAATAGGAGCGTTAAGCCCCATTAATATTGGACCTATTGATAAAGTTCCATTTAACTCTTTCATTAATTTATAGGTTATGTTTGCAGAATCCAGATTAGGGAATATTAAAGTATTTACATTTTTTTTAGATAGTTGAGAAAATGGAAATCTACTTTTTAACATTTCTTTATTCAGAGCAAAATCAGACTGAACTGGACCATCTACATCAATATCAGGATGATATCGATGTAAATATTTAACTGCATCTGAAATTTTTGTGGCTTCGGGGAATTCAGAAGATCCATAATTTGAATAAGAAAGCATAGCTAAAACAGGCTGCAAACCAAACATTTTCGCAGTTTGAGCTGTCATTTGGGCAATTTTTGCTAATTCCTTTGCAGATGGATTTATGTTTATTGAAGTGTCGGAAAGAAAAATGGGTCCTCGTTGAGTAAGCATTAAATTTGTGGCTGCAACTCTACTAACTCCCTTTGCTGGACCAATAGATTCTAGAATTGGTTTGATAACTGCAGGGTAATTCCTTGAATAGCCAGACAACATTGCATCTGCATCCCCACTTTTAACCATCATCGCTCCAAAATAATTTCGTTCTCTAAGTAATCTTTGAGAATCGTACAAAGTTTTACCACTCCTTTTTTGATCATTCCAGAAAATTTCAGCATACTTTTTTCTTGATTCTTCCTGAAGACTTGATTTTGGATCAATTATTTTTAGATCTGCTTCAAAATCTATAGTTGTCATTAAGTCTTTTATTACAGGCTCATGTCCTAAAAGAATTGGAATTGCAATTCCTTCGTCATAAACTATTTGCGCTGCTTTTAAAACGTCTAAATGATCAGCCTCTGCGAAAATTAGTTTTTTGGGCTTTCGTTTTGCAGCATTGTGAATCAAACGAACTAATTTTTGATCATTATCGAGTCTTAAAGCTAATTTTTCTTTATATTTTTTCCAATCTAAAATTGGCTCTCTTGCTACTCCTGATTCGATTGCAGCTTTAGCAACCGCAGGAGGTATTTCAATAATTAATCTGGGATCAAAAGGTTTAGGTATAATGTATTCTTTTCCAAAAGATAAACGTGTTTCATCGTAGGCTATATTTACTTGCTCTGGAACTGGCTCTTTAGCCAGATCTGCTAAAGCCTTAACAGCAGCCATTTTCATGGCTTCGTTGATTTTGGTAGCTCTCACATCTAATGCTCCTCTAAATATAAACGGAAACCCTAAAACATTGTTTACTTGATTTGGATTATCAGAACGACCGGTTGCCATTATAATATCATCTCGCACTGAACATGCTGTTTTATATTTAATTTCAGGGTCGGGATTTGCCATTGCAAAGACTATCGGATTAGGACCCATTGATTTTAGCATATTTTCATTAACTATATTTCCTTTGGATAGACCTATAAAAACATCAGCATTGGCAAGAGCATCCTCCAAAGTGTTTAATTTAAGGTGTGTTGAGAATTCTGATTTTTCCTTACTCAAATTTTTTCTATCACTTCTAATAACTCCCTTACTATCAGTCATGATAATATTTTTTCTTTTGGCTCCAAAGGATATGTATAGCCTAGTACACGAAATAGCAGCAGCTCCAGCACCAGAAACAACAATTTTAACCTCACCTATTTTTTTGTTTGCTAATTCTAAAGCATTTAACAAAGCTGCGCAAGAAATAATTGCAGTACCGTGCGGATCATCGTGCATTACAGGTATATCAAGCTCTTCCTTAAGACGTCTTTCAATTTCAAAAGCCTCAGGTGCCTTAATATCTTCGAGATTAATACCTCCAAAAGTTGGAGAAATAGCTTTTACAGCAGAAATAAATGATTCCGTGTCTTTAGCATCAATTTCTATATCAAAAACATCAATATCAGCAAATATTTTAAAAAGTAATCCTTTTCCTTCCATTACTGGCTTTGATGCCTCAGGACCAATATCTCCTAAACCTAAAACTGCTGTTCCATTTGAAATTACAGCAACTAGGTTTCCTTTATTTGTATACTTATATACATTATTTATTTCTTTAACTATTTCATTACACGGCTCTGCAACTCCAGGAGAATATGCTAATGCTAAGTCTCTTTGGGTATTGTAGGGTTTAGTTGGAACTGTTTCTATTTTACCAGGTGTAGGTTTTGAATGATAATTTAGTGCTGCTTTTCGATCCTTTTGATTCATGGTATTCCTTTAGAACAAATGTAAGGTAAAACATAAAATGAAATATCTTTAATGTGTCAAAATCAAAATTTAAATATACAAGAAATGATAATTAAAATATTGGAAATGAGTAATTCTAAAAATTATTTAATTTGAAACAGTTTGTAAATTATTGATGATATAATTACCAACTTTATCTCCTTGATAAACCCCTTCTTCTATTGCCATCAAATAATGTATTCCACCATATAATCTAGATATAGCCGCTTCATCAGATGCATGTATGAATGAATCAAAACCTCTTTGAGGAAGTCCGTATTTTAATTCCGTTGTATCAATAAAATTGAAATTGTCTCCGTAAAGATCCGTTAGAATAACAGCTGCTGCTCTTGAAATAACAGAATGACCACTTGTATACTCTGGAAAAGGAGGTGTTTGAAGAATTGGAAGCCATTCTTCGTCATAGTACTTATTAATTAATGTTTCTGGTCTAACAACTAGTGTCTTCCATTTTTCATCCCAACAGGATATAAATCCATCAAATAGGGAAATAGATACATTTACATATGCGTTTATAGTTTCGGAAAAATCACTTTTTGCTTTGCGAGTAACAACAGATGTAATTCCAATCCAATGCCCACCAGGAGTAATTTTTTTTGTAGCAAACATTGCGTGTCCCCTGTGGTGAGTTACGTAAGGATTGCAATCCCAGAACTTAGCCATTTCAATTTGTTCATCACTCAAGTTTGCTCCAATTTCATAAACTTGCTGAAGTTGATTTTGAAAAGGGCTACCTTTTTTTAAATCAAATTTAATAGGAGGTTTTGGGGGAAACATATCCGCACTCTCTATAACAAGAGTTCTTATTTTATTCCAATGTGGTTCGATTCCATCCATATAATCTGGAGGAGTAGGTTTCCAGAATTTTTCTGGCTGTCTAATGGTATATTTAGAATATGTTCTAGTTTGATCGTAATTATCATTTTTAGCCCAGGTAAGAATATGGTTAGCAACAAATTCTCCGTATTTTTTTGACGATTTAATTATGTTTCGAGGTGTTTTAAAAGATTTCATTTTTTCATTAAACTTTTCTTCAAAATCATCCATCTTGTCTTCTGAAAAAATAAGAGTTCTTGCAACTTTATTAAATGCGTATAACGATGCCAAATTAAAATTTATGTTTTTATCCTTTGATAACTCAACCTGATCCAATTCTTTAATCTGTCCACTTAAAGTTTTGAATTTATTTGGTTTTGAAAAACGCATAGTTTCGTATGCTGCAATTGAAGGGTAAGCATATACTCTTGAAGCAACTGGAGGTGAAAAAATATCATAAACTATTATATCAGTAAGGTTTTGCATCGCTTCCTGAAAAAGTTCTGGATCTTCTATTTTTTCAATATAATCAGTATTTTGAGTGCAGGAAACTGTGATAAAAAATAGTAGAATATATTTGATGTTTATTTTTTTAATCATTTATTCTTTTAAGTATGTACATGTAATCATCATTTGCAATTAAAAGCATGTTTTGATTATTCAATTTAATTACTTTGCGCAAATTTAATTTTATAGGCAAAGGTAGAAACTCTTTGTGAATTGCATGATCATCAAATTGAATAATCCCTCCTGGGTTTGCACTCTGGACACCCAATTCCGTAACAAACTCTTCAGAGTTTCCTACGTAAAAAATCTCTTTAGTTTCTTTATCCCAATAAAAGTCATTAATACTACTCCATTGAGCTTCAAAAGGCAAAGTAGTTTTATCAAATTTATTACCCTTATTTATGAAAATCATTGAGTTTAAGTCTGTTAATTTTTTTATTTCAAGGATGTTTTTTTTCTTTTTTCCTGTGAGATTTTGAATTGTTTCAACTTTTGAAAAATCTTTATACTTATTAAATCTTTTTTTTATCATTGGCATTTGGGAAGCTAAGTTATCCTTTGTGTTAAAAGGTCTATACGTTCCGAAGAATTCATAAAAAATTATTGGATCAGATTGTTGATTATCGTCAAAATCATCTAGATATAAATAAACAGGTGATTCAATTGTTGGTTGCCATTTGAAGTTTTTTCCGGTATTTCCCGCTAATATGTCCAACTTCCCATCATTATTTAAGTCAGCTAATTCAATTGTATTCCATAAACCATAATAATCTTCTCCTCCAGTTAGAGGAGATGCCTGAAACTTTCCTTCCTCATTTTCATCTATTACTACAATAGGAGCCCAGTCTCCTGAGACTATTAGCTCATATTCTGGATCTTCATCAATATTTCCCCATTTAGCATCAGTTACCATTCCCAAGCGCGATTTAACGATTGGTTTAAAATTACCATCACGTGTATTTTTAATTATAAAACTATACGGGCTCAATCCGTAGCCACCAGGTATTGATCTGCTCCCGACAAAAAGATCATCATATCCGTCATTATCAATATCATGGGAGGCAACAACACTTCCATTTGTTGAGGGCAGAGCTACAGGAAGTCTTGAGAAGTTAGCATTCCCATCATTAATATAAATTCTATCCATCATAAGCTCATCATTTTCTTTGTAATCATTACCTCCGCTTACTACATAAATATCTAAATCACCGTCATTATCAGCATCAAATGTAGTAGCAGAAACATCTTCATACTTCTGGTCAACTCTAAAGTCATTGATGTCTGCCAGTTCATATCCGACTTTATTGGCTATTAAAAGTTGTGATGGACGATATCGAGCACCCCCAATAAATATATCTAACATTTGATCATCATTAAAATCTGCTAATAAAAATGCTGGTCCCTCAGATGATAATAATTCGGGAATTAATTTTTCTCTTTCGTAGTCAAGGTATATATCCTCCTCATGTTTATATGGCAATACGGAAAGAGAAAAATTAGCTTTAAAATCAGTTGATTCTTTTTTGGATTGATTTGAGTTTTTTGTTATTTGTATTTTTTCTTTGAAAGGTCCATACAGGATTTGGGATTTGCCATCAGCCCACCTCACAGAGATAGAATCTACAATGCTTTTACCTAGACCGAAATGTAACCTGTGTGTGGATGAGGACTGGAAGCCTCGTGTTGTTATCGCCTCTTTAACATCAACTTTATTATTACTTTTAAATACGGTAACCTTGGACCCTTTTATTGCTTTATTGTTTTTCAACTCTATTGTTAAACTTTTATTTTCTTTACTTGATTTATTTTCAAGTATACTTGCGACAGAATTAATATTATTAATAATTAGATCTAAATCACCATCATTATCTAAATCACTGTAGGCCGATCCATTAGAATAAGAAGGCTCTCCAAAAAATGATTCTTTAATGTTTCCAAAATCAAAATTTCCTTTGTTTTTAAATAACATATTTGGAATTTTAAGTTCTGGCATTTGATTAATTAGTTCTTCTTTCATCTCATTTTGTTTTGTTAAAACAAAACTGCTGTAATTAGAAGTACTCAAATAATTTATATAGTCTAAATCATTGGGTCTTTTTGCAATTCCATTAGAAATGAAAATATCATTTATACCGTCATTATCATAATCTTGTAAAAGAACTGACCAGCTCCAATCTGTTGCATATGTTTTTGTTAAAAGTCCAATTTCAGCGTAATCACCGTATGGTTTTTTTAAATGAAAATGATTTCGAGAATATTGTAATTCAAAACCATAATCACTTTTTATACGGGTTAACTTATCAGAATCCTCTCCCCCAGATTTTAATGCAATTTTTGAATCAAAAGGCATCATGTCGGTAGTAAAAATATCTAATCTTCCGTCTTCATTCATATCAGCTACATCTACTCCCATTGTAAACCTTGAACTATGTTTAAAGTATTTCTTGAAGGATTCTGTGAAAGTTTTATCACCATTATTTATATATAAATAATCATTTTCATGAAAATCATTCCCAACATATATATCAAGCCAACCATCATCATTTACATCTGTTGTAGTTAGAGCTAATCCGTAACCTAGTGGACTACTTAGTATCCCTGATTTATCAGTTACCTCGATAAATTTATTTTTTCCTTCGTCCAGTAAGTTTTCATAAAACCTATCTCCAGAAATTGAATCCTTTTCCTTTCTTTTTTTAGTTGTTCCATAACTTCTTACTGAATGCGTTGCATGATTCATTAGATACATGTCTAAATCACCATCTCTATCATAATCAAAAAATGTGGATTGTGTTGAAAAACCTAAAAAGTCAAGACCATAATTACTTGATGATTCAGTAAATGTTAAATCACCGTTATTTATATATAATAAGTTATGAGTGCTTTGATTTTTAAAAAGTCCTTCCATTGGAAGTTTGCTAACATAAATATCAATAAAACCATCATTATTTACATCATCCATAGTTACTCCATTAGACCAAGAAGGGGATAAATCTAGCTTTGCCTGTCTAGTTATATCTCTAAATTGAAGGTTACCCATATTTAGATACAACCGATCTATTTCTTGATTAGCTGTGAAAAAAATATCTTCTAATCCATCATTATTAATATCTCCAACTGCAACTCCGCCTCCATTATAATAATATAAATATTCAATGATATTTAAATATGGCTTATAAGCTAATTGATTTACAAAGTCAACCCCTGAGTAATTACTCTCTATACTTTCGAATAATATATCATTTATATAAGTTTCATTTGATTTATTACATTTTATGAGAATTAGACAAAAAAATAATATTAGTATTTTCTTCATTAATTGTTTTTAAAAATAAAACGACTTAATGTATCTCTATTTCTTCCAACCCATAATTGGTTGTTGTCCACTACTAGAGATCTAATCTCCCCTGAAATATTAAAACCTTTTCCATTAGGATGAAACTTGAATCCATCTGTAGTGTTTTCGATATACAATCCATAACTTGCATCGTAGGATCCTACTTCAGGTTTTACATTGTATAGGTTACCTCCCATTAAAACGTCTAAGTCTCCATCATTATCAACATCTGAGTGGGTGATTGAATATACTGGACTGAATTGGACTTGTTTTGGAAGTGGAATTTCAGAAAAAATAAAATTACCGTTATTTTTTAATGCTATTGTTGATAAAGTATTAATTGAACAAACGTATGAGTCGTTTAATAGTTTCTTGTTAAAGATTGAAACTAAATCTGCATTTTTAAATGTGGCATAATTAGGAAACTTCTTTTTCAAACTTTTCATTTGATCAATAAGGTTATGCCTTAATGCATAAGGGTACTCTTTACCATTATTCGAAGTAAACGCTAGAATTCCCTCACCACGACCATTTCCATCAAAATCATTGTAATAACATAAGATTGGATTACTTTCAGATGCTTTAAACCTACTATTAGTTCCATGGTTCCCAATTATTAAATCCTCTATACCATCCCCATCAATATCAAAAATATCTATAGTGTTCCACCATCCTGTTTTTTTCTTCCATATGTTTTCAACTGGCTTAAAAGTACCTTCAATATTCTCAAAAAAATTAATTCCCATAAACTCACCAACAACTATAAGATCTTGATCTTTATCATTATCAAAATCATAAAAGGCAGCATCTGTAATCATACCAATTTTTATAAGATCTGGAGCTAATTCTAAAGTTTTATTTTGGAAATTTCCTTTACCGTCATTAACTAAAATATAACCATTTCCAGGTAAACCATATTGTCCAATTTTTGATCTTTCTCCAACGAAAATATCTAAATCTCCATCAGCATCTATATCTGCATAAGTAACACATTCAGAACTAATCTTGGAATCATTATCAGGCAAGTTTTGAGCACTTTTTGTAAATATTCCAGATCCATCGTTTAAAAGTAAGATATCAAAAAGAGAGGTTGAATATATTGAGGTTTCCACCCCGCCAGAGGTCATATATATATCCAAATCTCCATCGTTGTCTACATCTAATATTGCACTTTCAATATGCTCAGATTCTTTGATTTGTTCTAGTAAATTATTGTTATTTTCGTTTTTTACAAACTTATCATCGCCAGCAAAAAGAATTTGAGTAGGATATCCCTTAGCTCCTGGAAATACTATATCATTTTTAGAATCTCCATTAAGGTCCGCAATACTGACTTTTGGTCCTTGCGTGCTTAACATGTGATAATTGAGTCTCTCTGAATCAAAATCAACATAAGAATTTTCTTTGTGAACTGGAAAGAAATCCTGAATGTCTTTTTTAAAAATTAAATTATCTGAATCTAACTGCCTTTCCTTATTTGGATATGAATTTATTACATCAAACTCATATGAAGTATTTACATTTAAATTTTTATCAATAGATACTTTTCCCGAAGGCCATATTATTTTTATATCTACCATTTTTGATTTACCGACACCTATAGTTGCAACTAAATCCATACTAGACTGAAAACCTCTAACAGGCTGTACTTCTTGATATATTTTAGTTAAACCAGTAGTAACTTCTATTTTTGCTCCTAAAGAGTTTAGGTTTTTACCTGATCCGTTAAGCTTTATTTTAACAAAGTTATTATTTAAGCTTTCTGCTTTATTTTTGAAAACAAAAAGTGGCATATTTACGTTATTTACAACTAGATCTAAATCCCCATCGTTGTCGAGATCACCGTATGCAGATCCATTAGAAAAGCTTGGAATATTTAATCCTGATCTCTCATAAGTTTCAAAGCCCAGATCTCCAGTGTTTTTGTAGGAATGATTAGGAACTTTATTGGAAGGTATAATGTCTACTAGTCTTTTGTAATCAACTTGATTATTTGTCACAACAGATTTTATTACCTCATCACTTGCAACATATTGCAAATAATCTTGATCCGTTAGATCTTGATATATTCCATTAGCTATAAAAAGATCTTTAAAACCATCGTTGTCCATATCAAAAAATAAAGCCCCCCAGCTCCAATCAGAGGCTTCCACTCCGGTCCACCTTCCAATCTCACTAAATGTATTATTCCCATTATTTAAATGGAGCATATTTCTTGTAAACTGGTGATGATATCCATTTTTAACAACATACTGATATTTATTCCAACCTTCAAAAGTAGTTACAGATTTTAGCCTCTCATAGTCAGACGGGAGCATTTCTGTCACAAATATATCATTCAAGCCATCATTGTTTAAGTCTGCCATATCAGCTCCCATAGAAGCTCCGCTTATAGATCTCATTTGTTCCGTTAATGACTCTTTAAATGTTCCATTTTTTTGGTTAATATATAAATAGTCACGTTCAAAAAAATCATTCGACACAAAAATATCCTCCCAATTATCACCATTTACATCTCCAACACTAACTCCTAATCCGAAGCCAATAACGCTTCCATAAATTCCAGCCTTTTCACTTACATCAAAATATTTACCATTTATATTTTCCATTAATTTATCGCCTCCAAGTGAGTCTCTTTTTGGGCGTTCGTTTCTCCTTAGGTCAAAACTTCCTATGGCTTGATAGGAATTATTTAAAATATAGGCGTCTAAATCTCCATCCTTATCGTAATCAAAAAAAGTAGCATGTGTTGAGAAACCTCTGTCAGCCAATCCATACTTATTTGCACTTTCAGTAAAAGTGAGGTCTCCATTATTTATGAACAACTCATTTTGCTTATTATCTCCTTTTACATCTCCTGAATTACAGACATAAATATCCATAAATCCATCAGAGTTTATGTCTACCATACTTACTCCTGTAGACCAAGCTTTATCTCCTTGAACTCTTGCTATATCTGTAATATCTTTAAATTTAAAGTTACCTTGATTCAGAAATAATTTATTTGATTTTTGATTCGCTGTTACGTAAATATCTATTAGTCCATCATTGTTGATATCTCCCAGTGAGACTCCTCCTCCATTATAATAATTTCGATACTTGTAGACATTAAATTCATTAGTAAAATCTAAATTATTAGAAAATTCAATACCAATAGAACTTAAATCTTGAAGCTCAAAAAGTTTTGGCTTTGTGTTATCACATCCAATGGAAATAATAAAAATTAAACACAAAAAAAGACTAAATAGTAGTTTCATGTCATTTAAAGTTTAAGTCCTTAATAGTTAATTCAACGAATCTATTGTCGAAAATATATGCAGATATAGCTCTATTTCCATCTATTTTAGTCATAATTGGTGACCCATTAATTTCCTTATCTAATTTAAAAAATGAGTTGCCAGGGTATATATACTCCATCATTTTTACCCCTTCAATTAATAAGTATTCTTTTTGCAAACTCTCTATGGTTGGATCCCACCCCAAAAAAGAAATACGCATTTTCAAACCTGATAATATTTTATTTTTATCAAAAATCCCATAAAACAAAAGCTCCATGTTATTATCAGGGTTATAAATTGGAGAAACAGAATCAAGCACATGTCTTACGAATTTATTTCTGGGTCCTTGATTAATTAGTTTCTTTTTATTGAGCTCCCAACAATCTGTAAAATATTTCTTTTGGGTTTGACCTGTTTTTAAATCAAAAATCAAATCTGTATAGTTTTTTCCTAGAGAAAGCTCATGCTTAACAACCCTATCGTAGTTTGACTGACACGACATGAATAAAAAACCTACAATAGGAAAAATAAAAAATTTAGTATGGTTCATGAAATTTAATTGAATCATTATTTATAGCAAAAATTATGTGTTCATTTTGGGTGTTTTTTATTGAATTAATTGCCCTAATTTGCCCCTTCACACCAATACTCTTTGGTTTATCGTTAAAGTAATTTTCAGAATTTGAATCTATTGTTAAAAACCATCCTCTAGAGGCATCATAACTTCCAAATTGTGGTTTAACTAAATACTGGTTTCCTCCCAAATATAATGAGTTTTTATTGGTGTCTGGATTGCTTTTTGATAATATACTATAAATTGGACTATATTGTATTTCCTCAGGTAAATCATATTGTTTAAATTCATTTTTTTTACTTACAAATAAACTTGTTTTCAGTATATCTATTTCCAAAACTAAAGATTCTAAAACTTTCTGTTTGCCTACAATTTCTTCTATTGATTTTTCAGCATAATCTTTATAAAAAATTATATTTTTTTTAAATTCTGGCAACTGACTCAACAACTCATCCTTGTCTAAAATTGGGTAATACTTATTATCTCTGTTTAGACATATAATTTGCTCATAACTTCCATTTTGATCAAAATCGTTTATATACATTTTCATTTTTTCTTCAAAAAAAGAATTTGTTCCGTGATTACCTGCTATAAAATCCATTTGACCATCATTGTTAATGTCAATTAATTCTATTGTATTCCACAAACCTGATGTTTGATTCAATCCATATAAATCAGTCTGATTTTCAAAAATTCCATTTTTATTTATTAAAATTGTGATGGGCATCCATTCTCCTACAATTATTAAATCCGGCCAATCATCATTATTAAAATCATGAAATTTAGCATCTGTAATCATCCCTATATCTAAAAACACTTCTTGATTGCTATCATTAAAATAGTTTAGACCATCATTGATCATTAATACCCCATTTCCTTTTTTTCCATATGTAGTAAGATCGTATCGTTCTCCAAAAAAAAGATCACTTATTCCATCCTTATTTACATCTGCTGAAGCCAAGGCTTTTGTGGACATTTTTTTATTAAAATCGAATGCATCATCTTTCTTTTGAAATAATCCATTTCCAGTATTTTCATAGAACCTATCATTGAGCGATAAGCTATATTTAGAAAATGATTTACCTCCACTTGCAACGACTAAATCTAAATCACCATCATTATCACTATCAAAAAATAAAGCATTAGTGTCCTCTGATTCTAAATCTTTAATAAAGGGGTCAGTTATATATTCATAGTCATTTTGTCTATTTGAAATAAATAAAGATGCTGTTTGGTTTTTTCCTCCTCCGATAAATACATCGTCAACTCCATCATTATTTAAATCAGCAACAGCAATAGCGGGGCCTTCGTTATGTCTCATTTGGGTAAGAAGTCGCTCTCTATTGAATTCAATGAATTGGTTTTCAATATGCTTAAATTGAAAAAGATTACTGTTTTTTTTCTCTATTTTTATTTTAGTTTCAACTTTACTTGCTTTACCTAACTTGTAGTTTATAGTATTTACAGCGTTGGAGACCAAGTTTAGGTATACTTTTTTTTCACCATTTGGCCATATAACCTCAAGACTATCGACTTTCTTTTCTGAGCCAACCCCAAAATGTATACGATGACTTACCGAAGACTGAAAACCTCTAGATGGGAATAATTCTGCCATATATTTATTACGGTTACTGTATAAAACAAGTTTAGAACCTACCCCTTTTAAGTTTTTTTTATACCCAACCAGCTGAATTTGTATACTTCGATTGTTAAGGGTATCTGTCTTGTTTTGGTATACAAAAGCCTCCATATTAACGTTGTTAACAACTAAGTCCAGATCTCCATCATTATCTAAATCAGCATATGAGTTACCGTTACTAAAGCTAGGTTTATCTAGGCCCCATTTTTCACTAACCTCTTCAAATAGAAAATTTCCTTTATTTCTATATGCAAAATTTGGTACAGCTTGAGAGGGCATAATATCAATTAAATTTTTAATAACCTGCTCTTTTTTATTCATTAACATTCTAACTTGTTCTTCGTTTGCCATATAGGATAAGTAATCCCTATCCAGAAGATCCTTATTGATTCCATTTGCAATAAATATATCTCTTAACCCATCATTATCCATATCAAATAAAAGTGATGCCCAGCTCCATTCAGTTGCAGCAACACCACTTTTTCTTCCGATCTCTAAAAATCCACCATCTCCCATATTTCTTTGTAAAACATTTCTAGGAAATTGTTTAGCATATCCATTTGATTCCATCAATTTAAACTTATCCCAAGAATCGTATTTTGCCTTTGTTTTTTTTCGTCTCAATGAGGAAGGAAGCATCTCCGTAACGAGTAAGTCTGAATTCAAGTCATTGTCTAAATCTGCAGCATCTGCTCCCATTGATCCCATTGACAAAGAGTCAAAATACAGATCTGATGACTCAACAAAACTTCCATCTTGAGAGTTTATATATAAATAATCTTTTTCAAAAAAATCATTAGATATGAATAAATCGGGCCAATTATCGTTATTGAAATCACTAACGGTAATTCCTAGTCCAAATCCAATAGCACTATTAAACATTCCAACTTTTTCAGTAACATCAATAAAATATCCATTTTGATTTTCTAAAAATTTATTTCCATTGTTATTGGGATCTGGAATATTTCTCTGATCTTTTATTAAATCATATCCACCCACTGAACGGATTGAATTATTTAAAATATATACATCTAAATCTCCATCCTTATCATAATCAAAAAATGCGGAATGAACAGATAATCCTGTTATGTCTAAGCCATATTCTTTAGACATTTCTTTAAAAGTTAAATCTCCTTGATTAATAAATAATTCGTTTTTTCGATTGAAACCTCCTGGTTTTCCTGACTTACAGACATAAATATCCAATAATCCATCACCATTAATATCAACAAAAGTTGATCCAGTAGACCAAATCTTTGGACAAGACACCCCTGCAGATTCAGTTATGTCTTCAAACTTCCAATTTCCCTTATTAAGAAATAGCTTATTATCAACAATGTTTCCTGTTAGATATATGTCAATTAGTCCATCGTTGTTTATATCACCTAGCGAAACTCCAGCACCATTATAAAAGTTTCTATATGTATATGGATTGAATTCTTCCGTGTAAGATAAAGTGTTTTCAAATTGAATTCCGGTAGTGTCATCCATCAATTCAAATCGAGAACTATCGTCTGAACAAGCTATGATTAGAAATACTATTACAAAACTTATTTTTTTCATCTTCATGTAAAGATAAAAAGGCTACTCACATTTGAGCAGCCTTTAAACCTAATTTAAGAATATTAGATATTATTAATACCCTGCATTTTGACTAAGTCCAGTCGATGATTGAATTGCATCAAATGGAATTGGAAATAATGTTTTATGTGCTGGAGAAGCAGCTTTTTCCCACCATGTTCCAGAACTATATTTTCCAAATCGAATTAAATCCGTACGACGAGATGATTCTTGGAACATCTCACGTCCTCTTTCCGCTAAAAATGAATCAGCATTCATGGAAGAGAAAGCAGAAACTCCTGCTCTAGCTCGAACAGCATTCACTAATGCTAATGCTGGAGCATGACTCCAACTACCTGCAGCTCTCATTTGAGCCTCGGCGGACATTAACATAACGTCTCCTAATCTTACAATTGGAAAATCATTACTTTGATCCGGTCTTCCAAATTGCTGAAAACTAAATTTCCCTAAACGAGCACCAGACTGACGAAGAGCATTTGGTTCCAATTCATTAATTGCAGGAGTGTAGTCTAAAACAATTCCACCTGTATCATCTGCAGCAAAATCATTTAATGCACTTCCACCGTAATCTTTTTGTGGGCCAACAATAAAGTTGTTTGCTTTACGGGCATCAGCATCCTCATAAGAATTATAAAACTCTTCTAAAGCAGCATAACCATTCCATGGTTGATCCTGAAAATTCCATGTCAATTGACTGGAGTAATGTAACGTCATTTTTGCAAAGTTCATTCCTCCTGCAGTAGCTTCATCGTAATTTACTGAAAAAATATGTTCTACGTTATTATCATTGTTAGGAGCAAATACGGCAGCATATCCTTCTAAATTATCTGGATCCGATGCAACGGCTGGACGTTTAGCAAGATTGGCAACAGTACATCCTGATGCACATAATTGATATGCATTTGAATCCATTATAATTTGAGCAGCTTGCGCTGCTTTTGTATAAGTTGCTGTAGTTTCAGTGCCAAGATAAACTGCATGATTCAAGTAAAGTTTTGTTAAAAACCCTAAAGCTCCGTAACGATTAACCCTATAAACACTTCCAGAAGCAGGAAGACCTGTATCTGAAAAGGTTGTATTTGCAGTGATTTCTTTAGTACCCAAGGCTGCTAATAACTCAGATTCAACAAATGCATATAATTCAGCACGCGTTGATTGAGGAGCATCTCCACCTGGAGTTGTAACAATTTTTACTCTTCCATAAAGGTCAAGCATTCTCCAATAGAAATAAGCTCTTAAAGCTCTCATTTGCATAATGTCTCCTGCGGATAGACCTAAGTTAGCAATGGCATCATTTATAGCGCCAATTGCTCCATATTGACCACCCCATGTATTACCAATAAAACCATTGGTTGGATCAAATGTGTGACGGTGCAATTGAACTAAAACTCCTCCATCATACCAGTCACCTCCTTTGGCAGCAACTGCCATTTCATCAGAGACTAGCCCCTGTAAGCTAAAATAACTAGAGTGATTGGCAGTTCCGGACCACTGTAGTTGTGAATATGCGCCTGCTAACGCATCATTACCTCCTCCAGCTGCACCTCCAATATTTGGAGCTGAAACTGTTACTGCTTTAGTAATGTCTCCAATTAATTCTTCTTCTAGATCAGTACAAGAAAAAATTAAGGCTGAAACCGAAGTTGCAAGGAATAAATTTTTGAAAATATTTTTCATAATTTCTTTGTTTTTATATTAAAATTTGATGTTTATACCTAAAGTCATAGATTGTGAAGCAAAGTAGCTACGACGACGATCTATCCCGGGGGATAATACATCATAATTACCACCTGTATCTTCTCCTATGTCAACCAATGAAGGCTCAGGATCTAGACCTGTATAATTTGTAAGAACAAAAGGATTTTGAGCATTCAATGAAATTTGCATTGAATCAATACCATTTAATGAACTTACATCCATGTCACGAGTTATTGTAAGGTTGTCTAATTTGAAAAAATCAGCTTTTTCAACATACAATGAACTAAAACGTGCTTGAGTTAATCCCTCAGGAGCCAACTCAGTATTCACAAAATTATATGAACTCTGCGTAGAAATTCTAGGCTCATAAAAAGCACGGAACGTATTAACTAAACTGTGTCCGAATGCCCCTCTAAAGAATGCGTTTACTGACCATGATCCAAAAGTTAATTGGTTTGTCCAACCTAATTCAAGATCTGGAGTACCATTACCTAGTACTGCAAAATCGACATCTTCATTTAATGCCTGGTCTTGACCAACATTTATTGTTCCATCTCCGTTAACATCGGCAAATACATTATTACCACCTGAAACTCCCTCATGGATGGGACCCCATATAGTTCCAATTTCTTCTCCTACTTTAACTCGAATCGTAGCTGTAGAGTTTTGCCCAGGCGCACCAAGATTAGCTCTCATCTCCGCATTGTTGACATATTCTTCTAATATTGTTTTATAAGTAGATAGAACTAGACCCGTATTGTAGTTATCGGTCAACTGGTAATTAAGAGCTACTTCAACTCCTTGAGTATTTAACTTACCTGCATTCTCATATCTCGAACCTGTTGGATAGATTGCCTGGTCAACTTGACGATTTAAAATGAAATCAGAAATATCTCTAGTATAAACATCTATAGTAGCATCTAGTTTTCCATTTCGATATTCCAATCCTAGATTCGTTTCTGCTTTTTCTTCCCATTTTAAATCTGGATTAGCATCACGCGATGGAGAAGATGATCCACCTCCCGTTGCACTAGCATAGGTAAATCCTCGGATTTGTCTAGATAATCCATTTGGACCTGGAAGTGCTCCAGTTACTCCATATCCTAAACGAACTTTAAATTTGTCAACTCCAAGATTTAAGTAATTATTTAAATCAACACCTAAACCAGCTGAAGGAAAAAGACCCCACTGATTTTCGGCTCCAAGTTTGGTAGAGCCCTCTCGACGGAGCGAAGCATTAAGGAAAATTGCATCACCTAAATTATAATTAACTCTTCCAAAAAATGCAATGATTTTCTCATCTGGAGTAGCATTAGAATCTGCCCCAATAAATCCGGCTCCTAATAAGTCCTGAGAATATTCTATAGCATTAATGAAACTAATTCCTGCTTCTGTTTCATTTGGAAAATCTCCAAGGGTAACAGAATGGTCGTTAAAATTTTGCATTTGGTAAGAATACCCAGCTGTAATAACAAGATCATTTCCTAAAAACTGACCATTGTATCTTCCATAAACCTCTGATAATTTAAAACTGTATGTTTGATCATAAAAATTTGCAGAACCTTTTCTTATAGGAGAAGCTGCATTTCCTCCACGAAGCAATGTAGTAGGATTATAAAGTCTATTAGAATATTTACTAACCTGACTCGCAGCATTTAAATTAATTGCAAAATTCTCACTAAAAGAATATTCTGCATTTACACTGTAGTTTAATTCGGTTTTATCTCCTTGATTGATTTGTTGTTTGGCAATAGAAACAGGATTGTAACTATCAAATAAACCAAGTGTTTCAAAATATCCACCATACTGATCTCCATTAAAGACGCCTGTATAGTTAGAAGCTAAAATTGGAGCGGTTGGATTATACAAAACTGCATACTTTAAAGACTCCATGTCTCCATTATTTTGTTTTCTACTAGTAAAAGCAGTATTTACAGTTAAACGTAACTTGTCGTTTAAAGCTCTTGTAGTAAAGTTAAGACGAGTGTTAAATTGATTAAAGTCTGAGCTTATCAAGATACCTTGTACATCTCTGAAGTTAGCAGAAATTCTGTATGAAGTGTCCCCTGAACCACCAGATGCAGATATGTTATGAATTCTTGTGATTGCTTGACGCGTTACAGCGGCAGTCCAGTCTGTGTCAGCACCAAGATCAGTTCCTCCAGCAGCAATAAATTCATCGCGACGCATGGTTTGAACTGTATTCATTGCCTCAGAAACTCCAAGTTGTCCAGAATAATTAAGGGAAATTTTTCCTTCTTTACCTGTTTTAGTAGTTACTAAAATAACACCCGAAGAACCTCTAGATCCATAAATAGCAGATGCAGATCCATCTTTTAAAACGTTAATAGTCTGAATATCTGAAGGATCAACATTAGCTAAAGAAGCTCCTACAACACCATCTATAACAACCAATGGTTGCACGTTGGCTCCAACTGTAGAAATACCCCTTAATCTAATTACTGCGGCAGCGTTAGGATCACCACCACGGTTGTATACTTGAAGACCAGCAACTTTACCTTGTAATAATTGAGCTGCATCAGAAATATTTCCTTTATTGAAATCTTCAGCATCTACTTTTACAACGGCTGAAGTTACTTCTTTTGAACGTTGAGAACCATAACCAGTAACAACAACTTCCTCTAATTCACTATCGAGGGTAAGGTTTACATTAATTTGATCTTGATCTCCAACAGTTACTTCAACAGTTGCAAATCCAACAAATGAAACCACCAGTACATCACCGGACGATGCCTCAATAGTGTAGTTACCATCAAAATCTGTACTTGTTCCACTGTCAGTACCTTTTACTTGAACCGTTGCACCAGGCAGTGGCCCATCATCACTCGCAACAGTACCATTGACCGTCTGAGCATACATTCCTATACTTAATAGCGTAGCCAAAAAGGTAAGGAATGAAGTCTTTAAATTATTTTTCATTCTTAAATATGTTTAAGTTAAAAGTTTGATATTCAATATTACACTAAATAATTAACATAAATTTCACATTTAGCAACTAACTAATTATATTTGCAACGAAAACGTTTTAGAAATAAATAATAGTTATTTTTTTCATTAATTATTAACTATTTAATTGCTTAAAACAATTAACAATACAAATAATATGTCAAAATATAGCCTTAAATACCTTTCACAAAAATTAAATGTATCAGTATCAACGGTATCCAAGGCCTTGAACGGATACTCTGACATTAATTCAAAAACCAAAGAAAGAATAATAAAACTTGCCAAGGATTTAAATTTCATTCCAAATTCTCAAGCATCATTTCTTAGAACCCGAAAAACCAAGCTAATTGGAATTATTGTACCTTTTATTAGTCATCCTTTTTTTAGCAATATTATTAATGGAATTGTAACTTCAGCTGAAAAAAAAGGTTATTTAACAATAGTTCTAAAATCAAAAGATTCTTGTGATCGTGAAAAAATTTTAGTAGAAAAATTGCTGAGCCAAAATGTGGATGGGATTTTTATTTCACTTACTCAAGAAACTAATAGATTGGATTACTTGGAAAACATAAAAAATGAAGGTGTCGTCTTAGTTCAAATCGATAAAATTTCTAAAATTGTTAAATCGTCAAAAGTTGTTATTAATGATCAAGAATCTGCATATATAGCTACTAAACATTTAATCAAAAATGGGTGTAAAAAAATCTTACATTATAGAGGCTCGCTAATCTCTCAAGTTTCAATTGACAGGTTTTTAGGTTACAAAAAAGCCCTAGAGGATCACGATATTAATTATGATCCAAAATTAGTAGTAGTATTGGATAAAATGACTGACAAGCAGGGTTTTGAAGCAACTAGTAATTTTATTTCTAAAAAAATTGAGTTTGATGGTATTTTTGCAATATCTGATTACACGGCAGTTGGAGCAATTGAATGTCTTAAAAAAAACAACTTTAATGTACCTAATGATGTAAAAGTAGTTGGATTTAACAACTGGCCATTTTCAGATAAACTAAGCCCATCTTTATCTACATTGGATCAACCCGGAGAGTTAATGGGTAATATGAGTTTTAAACTTTTTTTGAAAGAAATTCGTTCTAGAAAAAATAAAACAAATTTCAGCTTTGAAAAAAAAATATTTAAAACAAAATTAGTAATCAGAGAGTCCTCACTTTAAAATAATCCTTCTTGATTATTTTTTATTCTCCCCAAATGCTTGTAGGCTTTTTCTGTAACCTCTCTTCCTCTTGGGGTTCTGACTATAAACCCTTGCTGAATTAAAAAAGGCTCGTAAACTTCCTCAATTGTTTCTCCATTTTCAGCAACAGCAGTTGCCAGTGTAGAAATTCCAACTGGTCCACCTTTATAGTTATCAATTAAAGTGGTTAAAATTTTATTATCCATTTCATCTAAGCCATAATCATCTACATTAAGAGATTTTAGTGCGTATTTTGTGATATCAACATCAATATTCCCATCTCCCTTAATTTGAGCAAAATCTCTAACTCTACGCAAAAGACTATTAGCTATTCTGGGAGTTCCTCTACTTCGACCCGCAATCTCAATAGCAGCTTTTTGATTAATTTTAACTTTTAAAATTTCAGCACTTCTTTCAATTATGGTAGATATAAGCTCTGTTGAATAATATTCGAGTCTGCTACTAATTCCGAAACGCGCTCTCATTGGAGAAGTTAATAGACCTGATCGAGTAGTAGCACCAACTAATGTAAACGGATTCAAATTGATTTGGACTGTTCTAGCATTTGGGCCAGATTCAATCATGATATCAATTTTATAATCTTCCATCGCAGAGTATAAATACTCCTCAACAACTGAACTTAACCTATGTATCTCATCTATAAAAAGTATATCTCTAGGCTGAAGGTTAGTTAAGAGTCCGGCTAAATCACCAGGCTTGTCAATAACTGGACCAGAAGTCATTTTAATACCTGCATTAAGTTCATTTGCTAGTATATGCGCAAGGGTTGTTTTTCCTAAACCAGGTGGGCCATGAAATAGGGTGTGATCTAATGCATCACCTCTTTCATTTGATGCAGCTACAAATATTCTAAGATTTTCTAAAATGGACTCTTGCCCTGCGAAATCATCAAAACTTAAAGGTCTTAATGCACGATCAAATTCATGTTCATCTGAATTAAATTGTTCATTTGTTGGATCAAGATTCTCATTCATCCGATAAAGATATCAATTTTATGTGGGCACAATAAAAAAGATTAAAATCTTAAAAAAATTAATGCTGAAGTTCTTCTTCTCCTTTTTTTAATGGCACATTTTGAGGCACGAAATCTTTATCATAGCCTGGTTTGGAATAATCATAAGCCCACCTGTGTACATGCGGGATTTTGCCATGCCAATTTCCATGAAAATGTTCAATTGGAGCTGTCCACTCAAGTGTGTTAGATTGCCAGGGATTTTGCTCAGTTTCCTTACCATAAAACATACTATGAATAAAATTGTAAAGAAAGACAATTTGTGCAGCTCCAGCAATAAGAGCAAATACAGTAATAACAACATTAATATTTGCTAGGTCATCAAAGTAAGGGAAATTTGTGTTAGTATAATATCTCCTTGGAAGTCCAGCCATTCCGATGAAATGCATTGGAAAAAATACACCATATGCACAGATTGCAGTTACCCAAAAGTGAATATATCCTAAATTTTTATTCATCATTCTACCAAACATCTTTGGAAACCAGTGGTAAACTCCTGCAAATAAACCATAAAGAGCAGAAATACCCATGACTAAATGAAAATGAGCTACAACAAAATAAGTATCATGAACATTTATGTCTAATGTGCTGTCTCCAAGAATTATTCCAGTCAATCCCCCTGAAATAAAAGTAGAAACAAGGCCAATTGAAAAGAGCATTGCTGGATTTAATTGTAAATTTCCTTTCCACAGGGTAGTAATGTAATTAAATGCTTTAACAGCAGATGGTATTGCAATTAAAAGAGTTGTAAATGTAAATACCGAACCTAGAAAAGGATTCATTCCAGATATGAACATGTGATGGCCCCAGACAATTGTGGATAAAAATGCGATTGCTAGAATTGATGCAATCATTGCTCTATATCCAAAAATTGGTTTTCGAGCATTTGTAGCTAAAACCTCAGAAGTTATTCCAAGTGCTGGTAATAAAACTATATAAACTTCTGGATGTCCTAAAAACCAAAAAAGATGTTCATATAATACTGGAGATCCTCCTTGGTAATGAAGAACTTCTCCTTGAATAAATATATCTGACAGAAAAAAAGAAGTTCCAAAACTTCGATCCATAATCAAAAGAAGTGCTGCTGAAAGTAATACTGGGAACGATACTATTCCAATTATAGCAGTAACAAAAAACGCCCAAATAGTCAATGGCAATCGAGTCATGGTCATCCCTTTAGTTCTGAGATTAATTACGGTTACAACATAGTTTAAAGAACCTAGTAGTGATGATGCAATAAAAATAGCCATTGAGACCAACCAAAGCGTCATACCAGTTCCTGAGCCGGGCTGAGCTTGAGGAAGAGCTGATAATGGGGGGTAAACTGTCCATCCAGCTGCTGCTGGACCAGCTTCAACAAACAATGAAGAAATCATTAATGTACAGGAAACAAAAAATAACCAAAATGATACCATGTTTAAAAATCCTGAAGCCATATCTCGCGCACCAATTTGAAGAGGAATAAGAAGGTTAGAAAACGTTCCGCTTAAACCAGCTGTCAAAACAAAAAACACCATTATTGTTCCATGAATAGTAACCAAAGCTAAATATACATTTGGATCCATTACGCCGTCTGGAGCCCATTTACCAAGTAGAACTTCGAATATTCCAAAAGGTTTTTCAGGCCAAGCTAATTGCAGACGAAACAGCAAGGACATAGCTATTCCAATAAAACCCATGAATAGACCAGTAATTAAATATTGTTTAGCGATCATTTTATGATCTTGACTAAAAACATACTTAGTAATAAAAGTTTCTTTGTGGTGATGTTCTTCTTCGTGCTCGTTTATTGATTCTGTTGACATGTTTTTATAAATTTATTGTACGAATTCAGCAAAAGTCTGTTGACTTTTTATCCATTTATTAAATTCTTCTTCTGTTTCTACTATAATTTTCATTTGCATATTGTAATGAGATGCTCCACATACCTTATTACAAAGTAACAAATAATCAAAAATATAAGGTTCTAACGCTTCTTCTCCATTTGCAATTAACTCTTCATTATTATCTTTTCTTATTTTATTTATTTTTCTGACCTTAGAAATTATGTCTGGCTCCATTCTCATTTGCTCTGTTGTTTTAATTGGTGTAAAAGCAAATTCCGTTATCATTCCTGGCACACAGTTCATTTGAGCTCTAAAATGTGGCATAAATGCCGAGTGAAGTACGTCCTGTGATCTCATCTTAAAAATTATTTCTTTACCAACCGGCAAATGCAATTCCTGAACTATAATATCATCAAGGCCGTTTGGATCTGTAGCATCAATACCAACAAGATTTTTTCCATCAAAATCTTGAAGAAAACGGACATTAGCATCCCCTAAGACATTGTCTTCTCCCCCATATCTTGCTTTCCAATTAAACTGTTGCGCATACAACTCAACCATAAGTGCATCTTCATTTTCTTCTACAAACATTACATCATTCCACGTATATAAACCATATAATATCAATACAGCTAAAACAATTGTTGGGATAATTGTCCATATTGCTTCAAGCTTGTCATTATCAGCATAAAAAAGTGCTTTTCTACTTTTTTCACCTCGATACTTATAACCAAAATAATAAAGTAAGGCTTGTGTAACAGTTTGAACAAAGAATATTACAGAAAAAGTAATCCACATTAAATTATCATACTCCGATCCGTGTAAAGAAGCAGAATTAGGAAGAAGAACATCGCCCCACATCCAAAAAGAAAATATAGTTAAACCATATAAGAATATTAAAAAACCAAACAATAACTTTCCTTGTGTTTGGTTGTCAATATCATCAGCGATTTGAGTAGACTCAACTTTAGACTGAGAAAGCTCCATAATTTTTGTAACCTGCCAAATTGAAACCGTGACAAGTATAAGTAGCATTAAAATTAAAAATATAGTCATCTTACTTTCTTACTTATTTAATAGTGAAAATGTTTGCTCTCTTCCAGAAATGGATCCCCAGATGAAAGTAACGGAGCCTTTTCTAGTGATTTAAATGTGAAAAATATGAATAGTCCCATAAAAAACATAAAACCTCCAATTTCTGGAATACCAAAATACCACTGATCTCCAACCGCTGAGGGCATGATCATATTATAAACATCTATATAGTGACCTAATACAATTACAATTCCTGCCATTACAATTAAAAAATTACTTCTCTTATAATCTCTGTTCATTAAAACTAAAAATGGGAAAACAAGATTCATAGCTAACATTCCAAAAAACGGCACATTATAATCTTCTATCCTTGTTATAAAATAAGTTACTTCTTCTGGAATATTTGAATACCATATTAACATGAATTGAGAGAACCATAGATAAGCCCAAAATACAGAAACTCCAAACATGAATAATCCTAAATTATGAATATGACTCGCATTAACAAATTCTAAATATCCTTCAGATTTAAGATATATAGTTACTAAGGCAATTACTGTAATTCCAGTTACAAACATACTTGCAAAAACATACCAACCAAACAATGTACTAAACCAATGTGGATCAATAGACATGATCCAGTCCCATGACATCATAGATTCTGAGTAAATATAAAAAACCAGAAAGCCTGCAGCTAAGCGAAAGTTTTTCTTATGATTTTTAAGATAATCTCCTTTATCTTGTGATATAGAAATTTTACGAGATATATATCTGTAAATATTCCACCCAGACATGTAAAATAAAGCTCTAACTAAAAACCACGTAGTATCGAGATAATCTGACTTTCCTTGAATCAATTCGTCATGTGCCACTACTTCAGGGTCCATCCAAATAAATAGATGGTTCAAATGCATTACTGAAAGAATTAATATTATCAAAATTGTTATACTTCCAGGCAACAAGTATCCCGTAATACCCTCCATTACTCTGAATAAAACAATTGACCATCCGGCTTGAGCAGCTCTGTTTATAGCATAAAATGCTAAAACTCCTAAGGGAATCATAAAAAAGAATAGAGCAGCAACATATAATGCAGCCCATGGTCTATTTTGAAGTTGATGAAGTAAGTGTTCACCGTGGTCAACCTGGTGATCTTTAGATTCCGTTTCACTATTGTGATCTATGTTTTCTGAGCTATGATTATTTTGGTGGGTTTCGTCCATGGTTTTCTTATCGTGATTAGATGAAGATTTGTGATCTTCACCGTGATCTGAAACTGAAACCATTTTTTGAGCTTCAAAGACAGATGAAGGAGAAGATAAAAAACCATAACCGAGACCTAAAGCCCCAAGTAAAATGAGTGCTAAAGAGGTATTTCTAATATTTTTTGTAAAAATATAATTCACTTTTTCTATTATTTTTTAATCAAATTTGATCTTAACATCATAACATATTGAGCGATTTGCCACCTTTCTATTTCGTTAACCTGTCCTGCATGAGAACCCATTGCATTTTTACCATACATTAAAACGTGATAAATGCTTCCAGGTGTTATTTCCCTATCTGAATAACTAGGAATACCTAAAAATTTCTCTCGAGTCATAAGAATTCCTTGGCCATTCCCTTTTTTTCCATGACAAACTGCACAATAAATACCATACAGCTCTTTTCCATTGGATAAATCTTCTTCACTTTGATCAATGGGTGATTTTAAATTAGCTTTAGCCATTTCATAGCCTTCATTTGTGTCAGGAAAATCGTACGGAGCCCATCCTCTAGCAACAGTGTTTTCTGCGGGAATTTGAGCCTCAATTCCATTTGAAAAAGCATCACTGTCGGCGTATGTTTCATAACCAATAGGCTCATACATATTTGGGAAATACTGATAATTTGGCCTAGAAGGATTTGAACACGACCCAAAAGAAATCATTAATGCAAAAATCAAAACAAAAAATAGTTTTTTCATCTTAGTCTTTTTTTTCTATTACTTTAACTTCAATTGCTCCAGTTTTTTTTACTAAACTGATAATGTCTTTCTTATTAGTTTCATTTATAGAAATCTCCATTAAGAACTTATCATCGGTAGTGAGTGGATTTGGATTTTCCGCCTTCTTAAAAGGCCACAATCTACTCCTCATATAGAAAGTGATGACCATTAAATGTGCTGCAAAAAAGACAGTTAATTCAAACATAATAGGGACAAAAGCCGGCATATTCTGTATATATGAAAAGCTAGGCTTACCTCCAATGTTTTGTGGCCAATCTTCGATCATAATGTAATTCATCATAAGTATTGATACGATAAGTCCTATACACCCATATATGAAAGCAGTTATAGCTATACGAGTTCCACCAAGACCTAATGCTCTATCAAGACCATGAACTGGAAAGGGAGTATATACCTCCTCTATGTTATATTTTTTATCACGAATGTCTTTAACTGCTTTCATTAGCACGTCATCATCGTCATATAAAACATGTAAAACCTCGTTACTCATTTGCTTCTCTTAATTTTTTATAATTTTCACCTGATGATTTTAAAATTGATTTTACCTCGGCTTGAGCAATTACAGGAAAAGTTCTTGCATATAAAAGAAATAAAACAAAGAAAAAACCAATTGTTCCTATAAATATTCCAATATCAACAAAAGTTGGAGAAAACATTGTCCATGAAGATGGCAAGTAATCCCTGTGAAGAGAGGTTACAATAATTACAAATCTTTCAAACCACATCCCAATATTAACTACAATTGATATGATAAATGAAAACATAATACTAGTTCTTAATTTTTTGAACCACATAAATTGGGGTGAAAAAACATTACATGTCATCATTGACCAATAAGCCCACCAATAAGGCCCAGTAGCTCTGTTTAAAAAAGCATACTGCTCATATTCAACTCCGGAATACCATGCTATAAATAACTCTGTTATATAAGCAACACCAACAATTGACCCAGTAATCATTATTACAATATTCATTAATTCAATATGTTGAATAGTAATATAATCTTCAAGGTTGGAAACCTTACGCATTATAATAAGTAACGTGTTAACCATTGCAAATCCTGAAAATACGGCTCCTGCAACAAAATAAGGAGGGAAAATTGTTGTATGCCAACCAGGAATAACTGAAGTGGCGAAATCAAAAGAAACTATGGTGTGAACAGATAAACCTAATGGAGTTGCTAGACCTGCAAGAACCAATGAAACTTCTTCAAACCTTTGCCAATCTTTAGCTCTTCCGGACCAACCAAAGCTTAATAGTGAATATATTTTTTTTTGAAATGGACGAGTGGCTCTGTCACGAATCATTGCAAAATCAGGTAAAAGTCCAGTCCACCAGAAAACTAATGAAACAGATAGATAAGTTGAAATTGCAAAAACATCCCATAATAATGGAGAGTTGAAATTTACCCAAAGGGAGCCAAATTGATTAGGTATAGGGAGTGTCCAGTATGCTAACCATGGCCTACCCATGTGAATTATTGGAAATAAACCAGCTTGTATTACCGAAAATATTGTCATTGCCTCAGCAGATCGGTTTATTGCCATTCTCCATTTTTGTCTAAACAATAATAAAACTGCAGATATTAACGTTCCTGCGTGACCTATTCCTACCCACCAAACAAAATTTGTAATATCCCAAGCCCATCCTACAGTCTTATTAAGTCCCCACGTGCCAATCCCTGTTGAAATCGTATACACCATTGAACCAACTCCCCAAGCAAATGCAGACAAAGAAATACCAAAAACAATCCACCACAGCTTATTGGCTTTGCCTTCTACTGCAGCAACGACATCTAAAGTAACATCATGATAAGACTTGTCTCCGGTTACAAGAGGTTTTCTTATTGGCGCTTCATAATGAGATGACATATTTTTTGTTTTTCTAAAATTATGTTTTATCTATGTTTCTTACTTTTGTTTGGTAGATAACGTTTGGCTTAGTACCTACACTTTCAAGTAAATGATACATTCTATCATTTTCCTTTAATTTAGATACTTTGCTTTCTTTTTCATTAATATCTCCAAAAACCATAGCGCCAGAACCACATGCATCTGAGCATGCAGTACTCCATTCACTATCTTTAATTTCTCTTCCTTCTAGTTTTGCGTCCAAAATAGTTTTTTGGGTCATTTGAATACAAAATGAACATTTCTCCATTACCCCTCTTGATCTAACAACAACATCAGGATTTAATACCATCCGACCTAAATCATTATTCATATGATAGTCAAATTCATCATTTTTATTGTACAAAAACCAATTAAATCTTCTAACCTTATATGGGCAGTTATTTGCACAATACCTTGTGCCGATACACCTGTTATACGCCATATGATTTTGGCCCTGTCTTCCGTGAGAGGTTGCTGCAACCGGGCATACTGTTTCACAAGGAGCATGGTTACAATGTTGGCACATAACTGGCTGAAAAACTACTTGAGGATTTTCAGAGGCATTTTCCATTTCTCCAAAAGTTGAAAGCGAATCTCCTAATCCAGAAATGTTATCAATTGTTTCATTATCTGATTCAAAAGAGTCTTCAGATGAATAATAGCGATCTATTCTAAGCCAGTGCATGTCTCTGGATCTTCTAACTTCGGTTTTACCAACAACAGGTACATTGTTTTCAGCATGACATGCAATAACACAGGCACCACAACCAGTACAAGAATTCAAATCTATAGATAAATTAAAGTGATGCCCTATAGATCTATCAAAACCTTGCCACATATCAACCTCAGGAGATGTGACTTTTGTTTCAATATGATTTTTGGAAACCTTAGGCACAGGATTCCAGTACTCTTTATCTTTTGAATTAAAAACCTCAAGGGTAGTTTCCTTAACGATATCCCCCCTACCCATTAGAGTGTTGTGAAGTTGAACACAGGCAAACTCATGATACCCTTCGGCGGGTGTAATAGAAATTTTTTGAACTCTATTTTGATTTCGATAAAGTGGATATGCATTAACACCCCCTTGCATTTCTTCTTTTAAACCTAATCGTTTTCCATATCCAAAAGCTAAGCCTGCTGTTCCTTTAGCCTGACCTGGCTGAATTAAAACAGGCACAATCATTTTTACTTTTCCAGAATTAATTGTAGCATAACTTCCATTTAAGGCACCATTTGCCACATTGACATTTTTTATTCCTATTGAGTCTGCATCTAATTTTGATACAGTTAAATAATTATCCCAAGAAACTCTTGTTATTGGATCAGGAAATTCTTGAAGCCATGGATTATTGGCTTGCTGACCATCACCCATTCCTGTTTTAGGATAAAGAACTAACGAGATGCCTTTTTCTTTATCAACACATAACAAATTTGCATTATAAGTAGTTTCTTTTAAACTACTAAATTCAACTGGGTTTATGTAGTAGTCATTTTTTGTAAAGTATCCATTATGTAAAGTTTTACTAAATGAGATACCTGACAAAATATTATCTGTCCAATAATTCTTAATAAATGAATAATAATCGTCAACTCCTTGCAGCTCTAAAAGTTCAATTAAAAAACTCTGGAATTGTTTAGTATCAAATAATGGACGAATCGTAGGTTGAGCCAATGCAAATTGACCTGTTTTAAACTCATAGTCACCCCAAGACTCTAGGTAATGAGGTAATGCTCCTACAAATTGAGAAACAGAAGCAGTTTCATCCATTTTTAATGAAAAAGTAGCAGAAAAATCTAATTTTTTTATCGCCTCTCCCAAATCAACCCCATCAGACAGATTATTCACTGGGTTTACACCAACTGTTATTAGTCCTGAAATATTATCATCAAGTATATCGTAAACAAGTTTATCTACTTGTTCAGAATTTCCCTGACGAATTAGTTTTGGTCTATTACTATCAAAAGCATCACTTTTAATTAAAGAATTAATAACAAGAACTAATTCTTGTGCATTTTTATCCTGAATACCAGAGACTAAAACTGCTTTTTGACTTGAATTTTTTATTTTTTTAACAGCTAAAGATGCTGCTTTTTTAATATTAGGTTCTAATTTGTATTTTACCTCTTGATTGGATAGTTCGCCGTAAATAAAAGCTAAAACATTTTTAAGTGCCGAAGGAGAGGTGGGAACTCTTTTGTCTGCATTTGCACCTGAAAGACTCATGTTTGATTCAAACTGCATATGGTAAGACATTTTTGAGCTACCATTGTTTTTTCTAGGAATTCTTCCGTTTGAATATTCGACGTCATAGCCTCCTCCTTGCCAATCTCCGAGAATATCTGCATCTATTGAAATAATTGTCTCTGCTTTTGAGAAATCATAATCTGCAAAACCTCTTAGTCCGTAAATTTTCTCATAGGCGTCTAAAGCATGTGACTCAGATATGGTATCATAAACTACATGTGTAATGTTTGGATACTTAGTTGTCAATTTATCTATGAGTTGTTTGGTTGAGGGACTCGCAAAAGTTTGTGTTAAAAGAACTAATGGTTTTTTATTTTCTTTCGATAATCTCAACTTTTCCTTAAACTGAATCAAGAAGCTGTCCCAACTAATGTCAGATTGATTTAGTCTTGGTTTTTTTAGTCGAAGGGAGTCGTACATCGATAAAACTGAAGCGTGGACTCTTGCGTTTGCACAGCCTAAAACAGGGGAGTCTGGATTGCTTTCAATCTTAATTGGTCTTCCTTCTCTAGTTTTAACTAAAAGAGAGGCGAAATCATAACCATCAGCTATTGCGGTAGCATAATAATTTGCTACTCCAGGTCTAATTTGTTCTGGTTGAACTACGTAAGGAACAGACTTTATTACAGGGCCTTCACAGGCAGCAACAGTAGCAGCAGCCGTCGTGAAACCTACATATTTTAAGAAATCTCTTCTTGAAGATGAGCTATCTTCTATTTTGGAGTCATCCTTTTTAAAGTCTTGAGGAAGTTTTTCAGGAAATTCATTTTGCTCAAGTTTTGCCACTATTGGGTTGTTTTGATCTAATTGATCAACGCTTTTCCAATATTTTTTATTTATAGCCATAAGCTAAATTTATATTTCTTTATTTAATAATGACATTTTCCACATTCCAAGCCTCCCATTTGAGCAACTGTTAGTTTTTCAACTCCATATTTTTTAGACAACTCTTCGTGTATTTTTGTGTAGTACTCATTGTCTTCAACTTTAATATTTGTTTCTCTATGACAGTTTATACACCAGCCCATGGTCAATGGAGAATATTGATACATTATTTCCATTTCTTCAACTGGCCCGTGACATGTCTGACACTTAACCTCACCTACCATAACGTGTTGAGCGTGATTAAAATATACGAAATCGGGTAAGTTATGAATCCTCACCCATTTGACAGGTTCAGTATTCCCTGTATAAACTTGATTTTCTTCGTCCCACCCTACAGCTGAATAAAGCTTTTTAATCTCTTTGGTGTAGAAATCCTTAGTATAGCCATTTTCAAGGTCTTCCTCACCATTATATTCAGCTATATTTTGATGACAGTTCATGCAAACATTTAAAGATGGTATTCCAGAGTGTTTGGATACTCTGGCCGAAGAGTGACAATATTTACATTCTATTTGATTTGCTCCTGCATGGATTTTATGAGAATAATGGATTGGCTGAACTGGCATATATCCTTGGTCAACACCAATTTGCATAAGAAAACCGTAAGCATAATAAGCACTGCTCAATAAAAGTAAAATTACACTAACAAATACAATGAACTGATTCTGGACAAAAGCTTCCCAAATTGGGATACGTTTCGGCTTTGGTTTGGGAATTATATCAACACCACTCACTTTTGCAATTCTTAGTAATGTTCTACGAACTAAGACTAGCATTAATATCAAAATTACAAATACGAAACCTAAAGCTCCAAGTATTAATTCATTTGCAATGCCTGAGCTTGAGTTTTGATTTGAAATTTGATTAGATTTTCCAATTACAACTGCTTGGGCGGGAGGGGTATAATCAGTGTATGCAATAATATTATCTATATCAACAGTGCTTAGCTGAGGAAAAGCTGTCATTGCACTTTTATTATATTCTTCCCAAATAGCAACTGCTTGATCGTCTCCAGCTTTTATCATAGCTGAACTGTTTTTAATCCAACTGTATAGCCATTCTTTTTCATATTTTGAAGAAACACCCTTCAAAGCTGGTCCTACAGCTTTTTTATTAACTTTATGACAAGCAGCACAATTTGCATTGAAGAGTTTTTTTCCAGCAATAGGATCTAGCTCTTGTGATGCTATAATTTGAGGAAATAAAATAAAGATGAATGCGAAAAAATTAAAAAGTAAGGGCCCAAAAAATCTGCCTAACTTTGATAAAACTGATTTATGAATTAATCTGTGCAAAATATGATTCAAATCTTGGGCAAAAGTAAGGCAGTTAAACGTTTTGCTAAAGTGTTTTTAGAGGTTTATAATGGTAAATATATAATTTATATTGATTCTAAATTACAAAGATGATTTGCATGTTTTTATTGAGATAAAATTTATTTTTTTGTTAATTTGTAATATTCAAAAAAAAAATGAAAAATTTATTTTTAACACTTTTAATATCAACGACTTACTCGAGTTGCTTTTCTCAAGAAAGTTTACTTAAGCTCGAGCAGGACAGCTTAATTTCAAAATTAGTTGAATTAAAAACAAAAGTTAATAAAGATATTTATGCAACTCAATTTTACAATATTCAATTATTTAATGGAGAGTTTTCTAAATCGCAAAAAATCAAAAAAATCATGCGATGGAAATTTCCTGAAGAAATTACAAATATTTTTTTTGAAACCCCAAATTACAAAGTTCAAATGGGGCCATATAGAAGCTATAAAAAAGTAATTAATCTTTTGAAATTGGTCAAAAAAAAATATCCAGGAGCTTTTATAATTGAACCAAAAAAAATATTATAATTTCTTTTTGATTGCTATCTCCTGATAAAACTCAATTATATCTTCATTTTTAATTTCGTTATATCCTTTTATTTGAAGTCCACAGTCATACCCTTTTGCAACTTCTTTAAC